>JBCBQE010000863.1:0-3214 GCA_039820385.1 Cyanobacteria bacterium J06635_10 | reverse complement strand
AAGCCAACTATAAAAGCTACTTGTGCAATACTATATTTTCCTGTTAATAATAATTCTTTGGCTCGATTGACACGAGTTTGAATTACATATTGATGGGGTGTAATTCCCATTGACTGCTTAAATAGATGACAAAAATAATGTGGACTTACCTGTATTAAATTAGCTAATTCATTTAAACCTAAATCTCGGTCTAAATTATTTTTAATATATTCAATAATTTTAGCTAATTGATTTTTTGATAAACCATTTTTATATTCTTTAAGATTCGGTTTTCGCGCAGAATAACTTTGTAATAAATGTACTGCCAGAGCATTTACCATTGTCTCCGCATACAAACGACTTGCCGATGGACTATTTTCTAAAACGTTTTTAATCGCTAGTCCAATTTGTAAAACTAAAGGATCTGGTGTGGCGAAATGTGGTAATAATTGAACTTGTTCTGGTTCTGCCGATTCATCAATAGCACGGGCAAAATGTTTGGTTTCAATACCTAAGATAATAAAATCGCCTTCTTTATCCCAAGCAGCCTTATGGCCAACATGTGCTGGAGTAATTACTATGTCACCGCCAACTACTGAGTCATATTTATAACGACCATCTAGGGTTCTATCTGCACGAGCAATATAGTTACCGTGAGTGAAAATAGTAATACTGTGTGCGACGGGAGTACAAACTTCGGGTATTTCGTATGCAGGTACGTGAATATATCTGAAACATACCCCATCCCAGCCAGTATCTTGACTGCTGAGAATTGGCGATCGCGGAAAAAATTGGTTTATCTCATCTTCTTTAGTTATAATTAGAGGTTTATCTTCTGACATCAGCAAAATATAATTCTACGTTTTTAATGTATCAAAAATGTAATAAAAAGCAGCAGCTATAACTACTCCTATAAAAATCTCTTCCTCTCTGACTCCCTCCCTTAATTGGTTAGGTAATCATAAAACCGGTTCGGGAGTAGTACTGTTAGGCGTAAGTTAAAAGTATTGTAGGATAAGGGTTTCAAACTTTTTAAACGGGAACTTTATTTAAGCATAGCTACCATAGTATTAATTTCCCTCTACAGTATGAGGTCAATTGGAAGGTATTTTAGTTAGGATTTTATTGATTCTATTGTAGAAAAATACTCAAAGTCCGTGGTTCAACAAAATTCACAAAACTTTGTTAACCCTCAACTCCAACAAAAATCAGTTAGAGGATTTAAGTTTGGTTTGTTTGATTGGTTTTGTCTGTGGTATCCTCCGGGCTGGCTAATTTTATTTAACCGCCATTGGCAACATTATCACGAGGATCCGGATGGTTGGAATTGGTTAGAATATGTTTTATTTTTAATTCCTTTAGGATTTTATTTAGCATTATTGATTCGCTGGCTGCGTTTGGGTTGTCGTTTTCCCCGGGAGCAAGTAGCTGAATTTAACTCAAATTATCAAACAGCTTTTTTAGAAGAGATTCTACAACCAATTATTAAATATTACTATCGTGGTGAATTAGTAAAAATAGAAAATTTACCGAAAAATGGACCATTAATTGTAGCGATGAATCATGCGGGAATGAGTTTTCCGTGGGATATTTTGACTTTAGGATATTTATTAAGTAAACAGCAGAAATGGGTAGTATATCCTTTAGCTGGAGTTGATTTATTTGAACATCCTTGGATGGCTTGGTGGCTGCCACCGGGTTGGTCTGAAGTTTTGGGTGGTGTAAAAGCGAGGTATGATGATTTTGAGGCTGCAATTGAACAACAAAAGATTTTGTTATATGCACCAGAAGGTTTACGAGGACCTGGAAAAGGTTGGTTTAAACGCTACCAATTACAAAAGTTTGATATCAGCTTTGTGCAGTTAAGTCAAAAATATCAAGTGCCGATTTTACCAGTTATTTGTATTGGTAGCGAAAAGCTGCATCCTTATACGTTAAATATTAATTGGTTGCGAAAACTATTTGGTTTACCTTTTTTACCAGCTTCACCTTTAATCCCCTGGTTTGCTTTGTTTCCCAGTATGGGTGTTTGGGCTGGGAGAACTAAATTACGTTATTTTATTCAACCTTTGGTGAAAGTTGATGGTAGTAAAAGTCGAGGAGAATTTTATCAGAAGGCGCAAGGGTTGAGAGAGGAGATGCAGAGGGAGATTAATCGGGTTTTATAAATTTTATTCTGCATTTGCAATCAAATTAAGTTTTAAACGCAAAGGAGCGCAGAGGCTCACGCAGAGGGATAGGGAGGTTTAAGAAAAGTAATAGTTTGTAAATTAATTCTGCAATTTAAGTCAATTTACTAATATTAAATTTATCAGAACTATTTGATAGATTGCAATTTCTAAACTCCAAATCGATAACCTTTGCCATAAACACTGTGAATTAGTTGCGTTTCACCCTTAACTTCAATCTTTCTCCGCAAAAGACGAACTAATGCAGCAATAACATTACTGCTGGGTTGTTCATCTTCTTTCCATAAATTTTGCATGATTTGTGCGTGAGTTAAGAGTTTTCCAGTATTTCCCATAAAAAATTGTAGTAATTGACTTTCTTTTTCTGATAATTCAATTACTCTTCCTTGCCGATAAGCTATTTGATTTTGACAATCTAATTCTAAATCTTCTACAACAGTTCTTTTATTTATATTAGTGTATTCTTCCACACCCACACGCCTGAGTAAAGCTCGAACTCTTGCTAGTAATTCTCGCAATTCAAAAGGTTTTACTAAGTAATCATCAGCACCAGCATCTAAACCTTCTACTCTGTCATCTAAAGTATCTTTTGCGGTGAGAAATAATACGGGTGTGGTTACACCTTGCTGTCGTAATTCCTGACAAATTTCTAAACCAGTTTTTCCCGGCAGCATCCAGTCTAGAATAAGTAAATCATAATCACCTTTTTGTACTAATTCGCTGCCACTTATACCATCAAAAGCCGCATCAACGCTGTAACCTTCACGAGTTAATAAGCGAGTCAAGGGGTTGGTGAGTTCAGTTTCGTCGTCAACTATCAAAATTCGCATCTTGATTTTAGATTGTCGATCTATAAATATATATGATTAAAATCCCATACTAAATAAATGGTAGGTTAAAGAGACAGGGATAATTTGGCGAAGAAAATCGATCGCTAACCACCAACAACCAACAACTAGCATCTAACAACTAAAATCATTATGTTAACTGTTGCACTACCAAAAGGTGAACTTCTCAAAGAGAGTATTCGTTTGCTGAAATCTGTG
>JBCBQE010000862.1:303-3225 GCA_039820385.1 Cyanobacteria bacterium J06635_10 | reverse complement strand
AAAAGCTTAGAATTAATTCAAAAATTAGACTCGGCTCAAACTAAAATTTATACCCATCCTAGATATGGTTTAGTCCAAAATTGGAATTACTGTATTAAAAAAGCTAAAGGAAAATATATTAAATTTTTATTTCAAGATGACTTAATTACGTCAGATTGTATCCAAAAAATGGTGGATATAGCTGAAACTAACCATCAAATAGGCTTAGTGTTTTGTCCACGCTCTCTAATATCTGAACAACCGATAAACTCAAATGATTTTCCTGAAAATTTGCACAAAGGTTGGTCTAATCTTAAACCATATCAATTAGGAATAGAGCTTCTGCAAGATCCCCATCTTCTTCAACATCCTCATAATAAAATTGGTGAACCTACAGCAGTATTAATCCGCCGGGAAGTATTCGATCAAATAGGTTTGTTTGATTCATTTTTTAAACAATATGCTGATTTAGAAATGTGGCTAAGGATTATGACTCGTTATCAGTTAGCATTCATAGATGAAAAACTAGCTTCATTTAGAATTCATCCTAATCAAGCAACACAACAAAACCTTACACAGGATATATCTTGGTCAGAAATTTATAGTGTTTGGCTAAAGATTCTCTACAATCCGATTTATCAAGTTATTCCTTCTGAAACACGTCAGTATATAAAAGAGACTGTGATTAAACAGTTAATACGTGAATATATTAAAAGTATTATCTTTAGCAAATTATATCGTTGGGGTAAGATTAATGAGTTATTGATAAAAGCAGTACAAGCAAAAATTAAAACTGCTTCTTAAAGCTACAAGATATTGATTTATAAATTTGAAAATAAGTAGCTAGGCGAAATTAAATATAAGATGAAACCTCACCACTTGCACATCCAGGAAACCTGGTGCTTTACTTGGCTCCTCAATCCCTCTCCAAAGTATCGGAGAGGGAAGCCGTAGGCAGGGTGAGGTTTTATATTTAATTTGACTTACGCAATTGTCATAAGATCCTGGTTGGTGCGTGACACGAAAACCTTATTATTTCGTTGGAAATCAAGCAAAGTGTCACAGCACCCTACAAGTGAAATATGCCAGCTGCGTAAGTCCTAATTTAATTTGACTTACTTACTTACCCCATATCTCTTACCTTAGTTAAAGCCAATTTCCGACTAATACATAAGGTGCCCAAAGCAGGGGTAATTTACTATTCTTTAAAAGATTAATTTGAGCTTGTTGTAAAGCTTTGGCTTTGTTGAATTTGTGATTTTGTAATTCTTGGTAGAATTGACCAAGCCCTTCGGGCTTCCTTCGAGCGAAGCGAGTTGACTCATTAATTTAGCCGTAGATTTATCCTTAACTGCCCATAAGGTAGCTAGAGTACTCCTTGCACCAGCACGTACAGCGATTCCAGAAAGTCCTAAAGTTGCTCTTTTGTCTCCGTCAGCGGTTTCGCAAGCGCTAAGAACTAATAATTGAATAGCTTTAGAGTCTAACTTTGTATTAATTTGAAATAACCGATCGAAATCTTGAACTTTGAGTAGTTTGTTCCAGGTAAGAATATAGGTTTCTTCTAAGTTTGAACTAAAATTACCGTGAGTAGCAATATGAACTACGGTATATTTGGCAGAATCAATCTGCTTTTCTAAATTGATATCGGTAAATGATTTATTCAGGAGTTTTTTGTTGTCAGATATTTGCGATTGAATTGTTTGTAGTTCAAAAGGAACATTTTTGAGAGAATTAAATTCTTGATTTTCAACAACTCGTTTTTCGCTGATTCCAGCAATTAGAGCATTTAACTCTTTTTTCTGTAAAGGTTTTGACTCTAACATTTGCAAACCTGGAGTTAAAGCGATGGCATATTTTTCGATTAAATATTTTGGTTCATTTTCTTTTGCTCTTTTATCGTACAGTACAGCCATAGGAATATTTCTTAAAGTGCCATCTAAGACAAATACCAATGTTTCAACTCGATTTCGTTGCAAATCTGCTTCTAATGGTTGAATCAACCAGCTATATACCTCTCCAGATATTTTTTTTACCTGATTAACTTTATCTGGTTGTTTGAGACTGTGTTGTAATTCTGCTAAAGTTTTTTCAACTTCATTCGCTTGAATAAAGGTTGTGTAACGATTAAATTGACTGACTTTGATTGGCAAGTTTGAGAATAATTTCAATTCTATTTTCTAAAATGATTGGATAAATAACTGCTGCTGTAGGATCGCTTTTTTCAACTATGGTATCAACAATTTTTGGTTTAGCTTGCAAACAAACTTCCTGGAAATAATTTTCTATTTCCCTTAATTGCAGCGCTTCGATGACATTACGTGCTCGTTTGAGATTTTTTTGACTTATGTTCTGAGAAATAGATTGTGGTAAAAGTAAATCAACTAATTGTCTATATACTGGTTCAACATTATCTCGAAATGAAAATTGTATGTCTGGGTTGAATACGAGTAAATCACCACGTACATCATTCAGGTTTTTAACAGCTTGAGAATAATAATAAGAGGCTGAGGCGATCTTATTTTGAATTTTGAATATATATCCTAACTGCCATTGCCAAAGATAAGCAATATCCTTCGCTTCTATTATTAAAGCTAAATCAACAGCTTTTTTGGTTAGTTGCTGAGCATCAGTCAAATTTTGTGTTTGTAAGTATATACTACCAAGAACACCCATTGCATAAGCTTGCGATCGCGAAGCGCATGCCCTTCGGGCTGATCGCACATTTTCTAAAATTTGGGCATCTTTAATAGCTGCGGCTAAAATTTGGGCTATATCTTCCCATTCCGGTGCATTGGTGGAACTAACTTGTTTTAAGAATAATAAATATTGTCCTAAATTTATTCTAGCCTGAATCGATGTCTCTGAAACAGGAAGTTGATTGATTGTCAACTGTAGTTTAGAGTATAAATTACTAGCTTTTGAGAATTCTTCAAGTTCGAT
>JBCBQE010000862.1:0-293 GCA_039820385.1 Cyanobacteria bacterium J06635_10 | reverse complement strand
AAACAGAATAAATTGAGTTGCGCTTTGATTTTGATTGCAGGTGATGTCGATATAGCTACAGTATTTTCATAGCTTTGTACTGCTTGTTGATATAATTTTCTTACCTCTGGCGATATAGGTTTAGTAATATAAAATCAAGGTGTGGTTTTTGCAAAATTTGTTGTGTTTTGTAAATGAGAATGGATTTTATTTCCTTTTGCACGTTTGGCATTACCTAAACTCAACAAAGTTTCGGCTATTTGAGATTTAGATTTTATTTCTTGAGCAATTTCATAGCTTTTTCGTAAAGTGTT
>JBCBQE010000861.1:0-3225 GCA_039820385.1 Cyanobacteria bacterium J06635_10 | reverse complement strand
CCAATATAACCATCAGATGCTCTTCGGAGTCACAAAAAACCGCTCTTGTTCACCTAGACAAAAAGCAGTCCTGGTTAGATAGTATCCCCCTACTTAATCCCGTTCTTCATCTAATTGCACGGTGATAATATTTGAACGGGGAATTTCGATCACGCGACCCTTTTTGTTTAAGTAAACGCTTTTTTCATCTCGACGAACTAGTTTACCATTCCACTCAGAACGTCCTTGATGTGGAGAAGAAGTGTAAATCTTAATGGGGAACCCTTTAAAAGAGATAAATTCCCGGTCGGTCTGCAATTGCTGAGAAATACCGGGACTAGAAACTTCCAATACATAAGCATCCCTAATCATTGATGCTGAATCCAAACTTGCTTCTAAATTACGGCTCATACGCTCGCAATCATTCAGACTAGTATCCTCTTTGGGATTACGGATGTCTACTCGCAGTACTGGTGGGTTTTGATTGGTATGAAAAACCACTTTCACGACCTCTAGTCCAAGGTCTTCTGCTACTGGTGTCGCTAAATCGATGATTTGGGGAACTAAAGGATGAGTCATGTGGCTATTCCAACAAAAAAAGTGGGCAACTACCCACTCCCTGCGATAAGGATATCTTCCAAGAAGTCTTCCAACGAACTGTAAGATAGTTCGTCCTTAATCTGAGTTTAGCGCATTTTTTCAAAATGCTTGCAGCAAAAAATGTACAATTACTCATTTCTAGTTGGTTGACACTCCCCGGTCTAAAGACACGGGGATTCTCAGTTCACCCTTCGGGTATCTCCCTATGTCCTATCGGACACGCTCCGCGAACGGGAGACGCTTCGCCTACGCGTTGTGACTCGTCAGAGTAACAGCAGTTACGACCCTTGGGGAGACCCCAAGACCGTACTGCTTCACCGTCGCAACTTGCTTAACCAGGATTTCTCCAGGAAAAGTATAGGTTCCAACTCACTGAGCGTTTATTCGGGAATGCCCTTCCCTACTTGCGGTACACAAAATTTGTTTTTTTGTTTCACAGACATCTCAATCGTTAGATTGGATTACGCAGCATATCGTCCAAATATACTCTTTACGTTGTCTGCTTTTGCCCATAATTGTAGCATATTTATGGCAGGTTAAAACCTGCCAACTCGCTTTCATCCGCGGTCTAAAGACATGGGGTTTTAGTATTTGGTCTTATAAACATAAGGCTTCTCTTTTGATATTGTATCTGCTAGCAAGGGAAGAGATGCTTCTGTTCTTAGATTTCTAGTTTGTTCGAGAATTTGTTCTATATCTTCTTCCGAAAGACGCTGAACGTAATTAAGCTTAACTTCTTCTAAGAAATCAATTAATAGGCTCTGTATTTCTGAGAGTACTTGTTTTTGTTGAATTTCGTCTGCCAAGGTTTTTGAGAAGCGTTTCACAAGTTGGCTTGAAAGTTTGGCGGAAACTGGGTCTTCTGTAACTGATACTACAGCACTGTAAAGGTTGCTTGCAATTTGAGTCGCCAACTGTTCGCTTAACTGCGAAGGCATTTGTCCAATTCCGGGTAAGTTTCGGAAATTGCGATAGATCGGAGACTGGTCAAATGCGCTTTCGATATTGTGATGTAGAAGAGCGATTATTTCTGGTTGGATTTTTGGCAGCACTTGGTAAAGAACTGTTTGTACAAAAATTCCTGCTAGGGCTTCTATTTCATCAATGTTATTTATATCTATATAAGGTCGTACTGTTTGACTTTTTTGCAACCAACGAATTAAGTCTCCTCGTTTAATTAAATTTTGAGTTTGATTTATCACTCGTAATACTACAATTTGTGTTATTTCTCCAGAAAAATTAGCTACAATCTCTTGTTGTATTTGCTGACGTACACTTTGTAAATTTAATAACTCTGCTTTTTCTAGACGAAATAATATAGTTATTATTCGCAACCAACGCCAAGAAGGTAGTACTAAAAATATGTCGTACCAATGCCATAAAACAGCATTTATCCACGTAAATCCAGGATGACGGCATTTTATATAATAACTCCGGGCTAACAATTCCAGTGCAAAGAAAATTACAAATGGTAAGTCAATTATCCAAAAATTATCTATAAATTCCCCATTTTCACCGATACCTCGGTAGTAGTTAGTAGCAATTAGTGGTTTAATTTTCTCGTTAAAAAAGTTTAGCTCTCTATCTAAACCTTGTTGACTTTCTTTTAATAAATAATCAGTACTCCAGAAAATCGTAAAAGCACGTTTAGAAGATTCATTATCAAGGCGATCGCGCATCCGATTTTTGATTTTTTCTAAGGTACCGCTTTTAGAAGCTGCTGCAAATGAATTATTTTCGATCATTTCCAGGCTCAATTCGCGTAATTCTTCTAATTTTCTTCCATAGAGATCCGTTCTTAATTCTGTTTCACTAATTGGTAGCTGGAATGATTCTAATTTTTTTAAATAATTTTCAGTTTCCCGATGAGGTTCAATTCCTTTAATTGGGTCATATATTTTTTGTATTTGAGGCAAATTTCGGAAGTAAAAATCACGCCACTCAATGTAAGTCAGGTCAAATAATACCAATACCAAATTTAATGTGGCAGTAAGTGCTATCAATCTTTCAAACCAAAGTTTTCTATTTATCATTATTTTTCAGTGTTATTACATATTTTTAACTGACACAGCGTATTTTATTTACTAAGGGAAAGAGATTCTAGAATGTTTTTTACAAGGTAAATATTTTTTTAAAGTGTATTTTTTATCACTGATAATGTTAACTTAATCCACAATTATTCAACTATTTATACAAGCTTTTAATAGATATATCTGTAGGAAGATGACATGATAGTTTCGACTTAGATATTTAAAATAGTTACAAAAAAATTATGTAAATCAAAAAATCATTAACAATGAAAAAAATATTCAAAAAAATACCTTGAATAAACTTAAAATGCAGCTGTAAGGTTTTAATATGCTGCCGAATTAAATGACTCGGAGTTTTAATTATGTGGTGTGGGTTTAGTAATAAGAGCATTAGTCTCGCAACTGCCTGTGTAATTGCAGGTAGTGTAACAGTTTCAAGTGCAGTTTTAGCAGTTCGTCAGCGGAATTATACTCCACGAGAATTTCGTTCTGTCTTGTACGGATTGGGATATGAGGTGGGAGTATCAGATGGACCTCTGAGTGATGCTCAAACTAGAAAAGCAATCCGCGAATTTCAACGGGGTTACAAAATAGGAGTTGACGGTATAGCAGGATC
>JBCBQE010000860.1:0-3229 GCA_039820385.1 Cyanobacteria bacterium J06635_10 | reverse complement strand
AAAGAAAACATTATCCCAGCCATCAAAGCAAGAGTAAAAAGAGCTGCAAGAAACCCTCGTCTTTGACTACGCCGGTGACTAAACAAAAACAAGCTCATACACCATTTAACAAATATTTTCATAATTTACTGAGTACTAAACTTCACATTGATCGTGACTCGGATAACCCGAACGATGTTGCATTACTAAGGTAAGGGGTAAGGAGTAAGGAGTAAGGAGTAAGGAGTAAGGAGTAAGAAGTAAGAACTTAAATAACTCCCCATCTCCCCATCTCCCCACCTCCCCATCTCCCCACCTCCCCATCTCCCCATCTCCCCATCTCCCCACCTCCCCATCTCCCCATCTCCCATACCTAGTAATTAAAAATGCGGGGTGCGACACCACATCCTCAATAGTTGGCATGTGAGTATACTTAGGTAGTCAAGGTCAAACAGTAATTCAATTTACTGCGACATATCATCCTTAGGTATGAGTGCCTTGGGTGATTGTACTGATAAATTTGATTATATTGTTGAACAAGTTGATTAAAACAAAACTCAGGATTTCTGATGATAGGCTTGATTGATTCACAGAACATTGCGGTCAATAATACGGCGGTTATCCAAAGATTGGCAAGAGCGATCGCGTTTTCTGACGGGGAATTTTCGCTGCTTTTGGCGTGCTGCAATTCTGTATGCAAGCAAGAGCAAATTCTGAGCGTTTTAAAAGAGTTTTCGACAGTAGATGTCAAAGAAGTTGTAATATCACCAAAGGCAGAAACTCTTTATACTAAAGTTGTTTCTGAACTGGGTTCGACTCAACCCGATGCTTTAGTTGTAAGGGGTTTGGAGTCTGTAGAAGCTATTAATCAACTGATTATTTCGACGAATTTGATCAGAGATCAGTTGGCGAAACAGTTCAAGTTTCCCTTGGTGTTGTTTATAAATGAAGATATTTTACGCAAGTTGGTTCGCTTAGCACCCGATTTGAAAGACTGGGCTGCTAGTACCTTTAGATTTCAAAATCCTTCCCAAAAAGAATTGGTGAAGTGTTAGTTGGCAGTAAATAATCATAAATATGTAGATATTGTTAAGATTGCGGAAAATACTTAAGTTTTAATATAAGTAAATCTTCGTAGATTTGACATTACAAGTAAAAAAATTTCATAGTTTCATCGATTGTTCCTAGCGCTGCGTCTTATACCTTCAACCCTGTAAGAAGGATAAGGCGCTTTTTATTTTTGGATTTTGGGATACTTTTGTGTCCTATAATTTTGTACTAGCTGAAATTTTATAGTGCTTTTATGTCTCGCTTCCAACGTCTGGCAGTTATCCTAGTGTTGACTTGTCTTGTTATTCTCACAGCTTGTCATCCCCGTAGATGGTACACAAACACGAAGCAGATATCTGAGCTAGCTCTGGTTACTCCTAGCGATCCAGCTACATTTAACTATGCCATGAATACCTCCCCTTTTAGTGTTTTTCCCTTCATTTATCAAGGATTGGTAAAAGAGAATGGCATTACTGGAGAATTGGAGCCTGCGCTGGCTGAATCTTGGACAATTTCGGAGGATAGACTAGGAATTACTTTTACTCTTAGAGATGGATTAAAATGGTCGGATGGTAAACCCCTGACTGTGGATGATGTGATGTTTACCTATAAGGATATTTATCTCAATAAAAGAATTCCCACTATATTTAAAGATTTTCTACGGATTGGTGATGTATTTCCCTCGTTGCGGAAATTAGATGAGCGCAGGGTGGAATTTACTTTACCAAAGCCTTTTACCCCCTTCTTAAGAGAATCCGCCAGTCTGGCAATTTTACCGGCTCATGCCCTGCGGGATTCCGTGTTATCAAATGATGCTAATGGCAATCCTCAATTTCTTTCCACTTGGGGAAGTAATACCGCACCGGAAAAAATTATTGTTAATGGTGCTTATCAAATAGAAAGTTATACTCCTTCCGAGCGAGTTATTTTCCGACGCAATCCCTATTATTGGCGTAAAGATGCTGAAGGGGAACAATTACCTTACATTGAAAGTATTGTGTGGCAGATTATTCAATCCACCGACAACCATTTACTGAGATTTCGTTCCGGGGAATTGGATACTTTAAGCGTAAAATCGGACACTTTTGCTTTGCTCAAACGAGAAGAAAAGCGGGGTAAATTTACTATTTATAATGGTGGATTAAGAACCGGTATTAATTTTATTACTTTTAATCTCAATCAAGCTAGTAATTCTCAAGGAAAGCCTTTTGTAAATCCCATCAAGTCACGTTGGTTTAATAAGTTAGCATTTCGACAAGCCATTGCCAAAGCGATCGATCGCAACAGAATGAAAACTAATATTTATCAGGGATTGGGTGAACTGCAACACTCACCGATTGCCGTACAAAGTCCATATTACCTATCTCCGGAGTCAGGATTAAAGGTATATAGTTATAATCCACAGCGAGCAAAAGAAATACTAACTGAGGCAGGTTTTCAGTATAATGCTCAACAAGAACTTATGGATGAAGATGGCAATCGGGTAAAATTCACCATCTTAGTAAAATCAGAAGATGATTTACGTATAGCTGCCGCAGTGCAAATTCAACAGGATTTAAAGAAAATTGGTATTGGGGTAAATTTACAGACGCTGAGTTTTAACACTGTATTGCAAAAAATACTTTCAAAACGAGATTGGGAATGCTACGTTGGTGCTTTTGAGTCAGGAGTAGTTGAACCGAATCTTGTGGCTTTATTTTGGAATAGCAACGGTTCATTTCATATGTTTAATCAAGGTTCCCGCTCTCAAAAAAATCCTCTTATAGGATGGAAAGTTACTGCTTGGGAAAAGGAAATCGATCGGCTATTTCAGGAAGGAGCCGTAGAAGCTTCGGAGAGTAAACGCAAGCAGATTTATGGAAAATTTCAGCAAATAGTCGCCGAGGAATTACCAGTGTTTTTTCTGGTGAATTCCATATCTTTAGAAGCTGTAAGAAATCGTGTTGAAAATGTGAAATATTCTGCCGTCGGAGGCATGTTGTGGAATATTGATGAGTTGCGGTTGAAGGGGGAAGGTTAGTTAGTAAACTAATTGAGATAAAATTTCTAAAAAAAAAGAAATATGATATTTAGGATTGTTACTATTTTCTGCATAAAATTTTGCGATTTCCAGCAATAATTGGTCTTTAAATGCTTCAGGAGTGCTACTCCAATCTGCTGGTGCTTGAATTTGCTTCCAGTAATTCTTAGCTTTTTTAAG
>JBCBQE010000859.1:0-3233 GCA_039820385.1 Cyanobacteria bacterium J06635_10 | reverse complement strand
CCAGTCATCCAGTTTATCCACGAGCGCGGAGTCATTCATCGAGATATTAAACCACAAAATATTATTCGCCGTAGCTCTGGCAAGGATAAGGTAGGAGATTTAGTATTGATAGATTTTGGTTCTTCTAAAGATTTTAAGCCAAAACTTCAATTTCAAATCGGAACTTCTATAGGTTCTCACGGTTATTCGCCTATTGAACAAATAAGAGACGGCATAGCTTATCCCGCTAGCGATTTATTTAGTGTGGGGGCTACCTGCTTTCATTTAATTACTGGTATTTCGCCTTTTAAATTATGGACGGAATATGGTTATAGCTGGATGGGTACTTGGGAAAAATATTTGAATTATCCAATTAGCGATGAATTTGCCGATATTCTCAATAAGTTATTGCACAAAGATATCCAACAGCGCTATCAATCGGCTACAGAAGTAATTGTAGATTTGCAACAGCCTCACAAATATCCAGTAGTTTCACCATCTCTAACAGAAATTGACGAACAACTTGTACCACCCACAGAAATACCCTCGATACCTAGAAAATATACTCAGCTAAAAAGTTTATTAATTGCGAGTGCAGCTGTTTTGGTGTTTCTTGCGGGAGAATTTTGGTATTGGGGCAACCGCGAAGCGCAAATCCGCAACCCCGATAAAATAATTGAACCAAACATTCAGCCAACAGCAAACACCGAGACGGTTGTGCACGGAGACGCACATAATCCGATGGAATTCGCTTTATCTCAAACCATAAATCTAAATTACGATTTAACTTCATCCATTGCGATCGCTCCGGATAGCAAGACAATGGTAACAAACAGTATTTTCGGCGTAAAATTGTGGAGCTTGTTAACAAAACAGGAAATATCTCTCTTTAATGCCCATAATTTAAAAGTTAATGTCGTTGCCATCGACTCAGATGGAACAAAATTTGTCAGTGCTGGCGACGATAAAACTATCAAAGTATGGAACTTAGCTACAGGGCAAGAAATTCGTACTCTCCAAGGACATACCCAACCAATTCACACTTTAGCTTTTAGTCCTAATGGTAAGATACTAGCTTCTTCTGGCTTAGACAACAGTGTAAAGTTGTGGGATGTAAACACTGGTAAAGAAATAGTTAGCTTTGATAGCCATAACCACAGAGTTAGTTCCCTTGCCTTCGATTCTGAAGGTACTATGCTTGCAAGTGCAGACTTTGACGGTTCGATCAAAATTTGGGATACAACTACTCAAAAGCTTTTACGCACTTTACCAAGTGTAAAAAGTAGAGTTTATTCGATTAAATTTATTAAAACAGGAATAAGTAGCAATTCGATCGTTGGTAGCTACAATAACGTCATAGGTATGTGGAATCCAACTACTGGAGAAAAAATACGTATTTTTCGCGGACATTCTCAATCGGTGATATCCATTGCTGTGAATGCCCAAAGCAATATAATGGCTTCCGCTAGTAGCGATAAAACAATCAAATTGTGGAATTTGAGTACTGGAGAACTTTTATCTACCATTAAAGGACATTCTGGTAAAGTAAAATCTCTTGCTTTCAGCAGGGATGGAAATATGCTAGTCAGTTGCGCCTCCGATAGAACTATAAAAATTTGGCAAAGGTCTAATTTTTAATTGTTAAGAGAATAATAATTAAATATAAAGTCAATATAAAATACTTGTAAAGAATATGCCTTAACCTGGGAAAACTATCCCAGATATTCTTGAAGTAATGGATAAATAATTATAATTATATTCAGGACTTATGCAAAGCAAAATTGTCATTGCGACCGAATGTTGTATAGGGAATCAATCCCAGCCGCTGTGGAGATTACGTCGCTATCCCTTGCCCCGGAAGTAATTACGTTACTTTTGCGTAAGTTGTAAGTCCTAATATTTATATCAAATTGTTTGGTTTATAAAGCTAATTCAAAAACCAGGTAGTGCTCTTAATTTATTGCGTCTGTAAAAATGACTAATACTATATTGAAAGTTTTAACCAGTTCGGCGGTGATGGCTTTTGCCTTCGTGAAATTCTGGGGTGGAGAATCAACTGTAGCTCAAAGTAGTATATCTTCTCGTTTGATTCAGTCTCCATCTACTCCCTGGAAAAATGTTTCTTTGGGATTTACATTAACAGGACATTCCGATTCCGTTTGGGCGATCGCTATTAGTCCCCATAAAATTGAAGGCGGCGAGGGAAGGATTCTTGCTTCTGTTAGCGGCGATCGAACTATTAAGTTATGGGATTTAGAAACGAGACAGCCAATCCGCACCCTCAAAGGACATTCTGATTCAATTAGCACCGTTGCTTTCAGTCCAGATGGAAAGATACTGGCTTCTGCCGGTGGGGATAAAATTATTCGGTTGTGGAATATTGCAACAGGACAGCAAATCCGCAGCCTTGAAGGGCATTCAGCCTCTGTTCAATCAATTGCTTTCAGTCGTGATGGAAACTTTATTGTTAGCAGTAGTTGGGACCAAAAGGTTAATTTGTGGAATGTAAATACGGGAGCAAAAATCCGTACAGTTAGAGGAGATTGTGACGTAGTAAATGTCGTTGCAGTCAGTCCAGATGGTAAAACTTTTGCAACGGGAAATCATTTTGAAGGTACAATTCAGTTGTGGGATTTGGCCACAGGAAAGAAAATTAAATCTTTAATAGGTCACGTAGATGCAATTAGTTCTTTAGCATTCAGCCCAGATGGTAAAACCCTCGCCAGCGGTAGTTGGGATAAGACTATCAAATTATGGAATCCTCATACTGGAGATATGCTGCGTACTTTAAGCGGGCATTATCATAAAATTTGGTCCGTTGCATTTAGTCCAGATGGTAAAACCCTTGCCAGCGGTAGTTGGGATAAAACTATCAAGTTATGGAATTCAAAAACAGGAAAACGAATTAGTACTCTTAGAGGACATTCACAAAGAGTTTGGGCTGTGGCATTTAGTCCTGATGGTGAAACTCTTGTTAGTAGTAGTTTTGATAAAACTATTAAAATTTGGCAAGCTTTACAGTAAAAAATGTCGAGATTTGGTAATACATTTAGTCTTTTAAGATTGATTAACCTTTCCCTATTAATGGCAATATTTCACATTAGTTAAACCTGGTATTTATTATTTTTATATGTAAAAATAATAAATATTTACTACTTAATTGGGTTTCATATGAAATCCGTTTAATTACTTACTATATGGCTGAGATCGAAAAATTTTAGTTCTTCAGTACCTACTATGCTAAAAATGCTCAA
>JBCBQE010000858.1:0-3246 GCA_039820385.1 Cyanobacteria bacterium J06635_10 | reverse complement strand
GCAATAGGAATAAGGGTTTGAGGGTAATTAACCCAAGCTGTAATGTAGCTTGGTTTATTTGTGCCGACTTACTTAGTAGTTAATAAACTTGTAGAGACGCGATCTATCTCGTCTCTACATGCCAGATCGATCGTCTGCTCCAGTCAAGGGTTCCCGTCATTTCAGTTATCAGTTATCAGTTATCAAGTACCCGGCTTGAAAATCCAGGGGCTTGATATTTTGGAAAATATTTTTTTCTTTCTAAGGATGAATTTGGGTGCCTCGTATCCATTTTACTGTTTGGTAAAATAGATTATTTCACATAAATATAGGTAATTTCTTCAATCCAAAATAGAAGCAATATTTCTAAAATAGAAGTAGATTTTTTCATTTCCAGCTTGAGGAGAAAAACTCTTTTTACAAGCTTTTTAATATATTCTGTTGCTGAAATTTAATAAGACGGCAATTAAAAAAATGTGCTAATTTTGAAAACAAGTCAAAAAAATGAAACAAAGATTAATAGCTAGTACTTTAGGCTTTGCCTTAATTGCTGGCGGTGCGTGGATACCATCTCAAAGGGTTAGTGCTGTAATGTTTAGCTCCCCATCTGATAACAGTGCTCCTAGTGAAGCAACAGGTGGAGCTTCCCGTGGTATATTTACTCGAATATCCGGTAAATCTGCTCCTAGTGAAGCAACAGGTGGAGCTTCCCGTAGCGGTTTATTTACTCGAATATCCGGTGAATCTGCTCCTCGTGAAGCGACAGGTGGAGCTTCCCGTAGCGGTTTATTTACTCGGAAATCTGGTGAATCTGGTCCTCTTCATGCAAGAGGTGGAGGTTCGAGAAATGGAGATAATCAACCAGCTGCAATTATGGCATTGTTACCTCAAACCTATTTTGGAACAACAGTTTATCAGCGGCCTGAAATTTTGGTTTATCTACCTCAATCGGAAGCAAAAGAAGGTGTTTTTAGTATTAAGGATATTAAGGGAAATACCTTACATAAAATTACTGTACCAGTATCCGGTAAAGCTGGAGTTATCTCTATCAAAGCTCCAATAGATTTAAAAGTAGAGAAAAATTACCAGTGGTTTTTAGCATTAAAAATCGATGGACAACTTAGTCCCAGAACACCTTATGTTGATGGTTGGATTAAGCGCATTCAACCTAACAAAGAGATTGCAAGATCGATGCAAGAAAAAGATTTACTTAATGTTGCTAAAACTTTCGGTAAGCAGGGAGTTTGGTATGACTGTGTGGCAGCTTTAGCCTCTTTACGAGCTGCTCAACCGAATAACCCCACTTTAAAGAAACATTGGTCAGAATTGCTTGAATCTGTTGGACTTCAAGATATTGAGAAAGCTCCTGTAATCGCTGTTAAGGGTTCCCATTAAAATTTTTTTAGGAGAAAAAAATTTTAATGGGTGCCCGTCAATAATATTTAAAATTGATGGCTATATATTAATCCATTAATCAATTTGAGATTGTCTAAGACGGTTCCTTCCATAGTTGGAGCCGTTTCGTTAATTATTAATCTAAAATCTTCAAGTCTTGGGATGTATCTATGAAATTAATCCAAAATAGATCGACTAATTTTTTATGTGGTTCAAATTAAAATCTTTTTTCAGACAAAATAGAAGCGTTTTTATAATTATTCCTACCGTAGCTGTGACTATTTCTATTACTCAGGGAATAGGATTATTTAATTTATCGGAATGGCAAACCCGAGATAGGTTTTTTCGCTTACGTTCTCAATTAGAAGGTAAACAGGATTTAATTTCAAAAATTACGATCGTGACGATTGATGAAAAGGATATCCAATCTGTGGGAGAATGGCCAATTCCCGATGCTACTCTTGCCGATTTGCTCGACAAAATTAGATCGCAAAAACCTCGAGCGATTGGTTTAGATATATACCGCGATTTACCGGAAGGAAAAGGACACGAGCAACTTGTAAAGATTTTTCAAACTACTCCCAATTTATTCGGAGTTGAGAAAATTACCGGAGAAAGAGTTAAGCCACCACCGGAATTGAAAAAAAAAGGGCAGGTGGGTTTAGCAGACTTAGTTTTAGATCGCGATCGTCACGTGCGGCGGGCATTATTATCTGCGAAAGATAAGAAAGAAAATAATATTGACAAGGGAAGTTTAGCGACTGTTGTAGCTTTAAAATATCTGGAAAAAGAAGGAAAAACAGGAATTTCTTTGGAACCTTTTGGTGAAGATGGAGAAAAGTTTAAATTAGGTAAACAAATTTATTCACCATTAAAAAACTTAGAGGCAGGTTATAGTAATACTGACACGGGTGGATATCAAATTTTACTCAATTGGTTCGGTTCAGAAAAGGCATTTACTACGGTAACAATGCGCGATGTCATAGCCGGTAAAATACCCAAAGATATAATGCGCGATCGCATGGTGTTTATTGGTTCGACTGCTGAGAGTACTAATGATTTCTTTGCGACTCCTTTTAGTTCATCATGGTTGATTGCGGGAGATCCCACGCCAGGGGTTGTTATTCATGCCAATATTGCTTTGCAATTAGTAAAGGGAGCAAAAACGGGATCGGCTAATTTAAAAGGTTTCTCAGGAATACAGTTTTCAATTTGGATAACTTTTTGTTCCGCTATAGGTTCTATTGGTAGTTGGTATTTAGCAAGTATTTATAGAAAAAAACTGCTTCCGGGGGGTAATATTCTCTGGGCATCTATAGGAATTACTCTCTTATTAGTTGGTGGTAGTTACTGGATATTTTTGAAAGGTTTATTAATACCAGTTACCCCAGCTTTAGCGGCTTTTATTGGTAGTGTAATTGCGACGACAAATGCTTATAAGCAACAGAAACTTGAAGAAACTAATCATCAGTTAGAAATTGCTAACAATCAATTATTTGATTATTCTAAAACCTTAGAAGCAAAGGTTGAGGAAAGAACTCAGGAATTAAAAGAAGCCAAACTTGCTGCTGATAGTGCCAATCAAGCCAAAAGTGAGTTTCTGGCGAATATGAGTCACGAGTTACGCACGCCGCTGAACGGTATTCTTGGCTATGCTCAGGTATTAGAAAGAAAGCCAGAAATTACCGGAAAAAGTTTGGAAGGTGTAAATATTATTCGTCAGTGTGGTTCGCACTTACTAATGTTAATTAATGATATTTTAGATCTTTCTAAAATTGAAGCTCGTAAATTAGAATTATTTCCCAGTACGGTTCATTTTTCCAGCTTTTTGACTAGCGTAACAGAAATTTGTCGGATTAGAGCAGAAGAAAA
>JBCBQE010000857.1:0-3247 GCA_039820385.1 Cyanobacteria bacterium J06635_10 | reverse complement strand
CCAATATAATGTTGTAAATCCTTTACTAGGTCGCCAATCATGATATTTGTGATATATTACGACCTCTAAGGGTGCAACTATTACTACTGGTAGAGCAAAAGCCCATACTCCCATACCCATCACAGCAAATATTGCCGTCAAAATACTGGAAATACTGTATTGAATAGTATCAGTGAATGCGATAACTTTAAAACGATTTTCTCTTTGAATTAAAGTTTTTTGAATACCTTGAATAGGCCAAACTAAATAAGCGATTCCAGTAACAATAATTGGAAAAATAATATCTGTACTTTTATAAATCAAAGAAATAGGTAATGCTGCAATAGCCTGAATAATGAATAAACTGACAAAAACCAGCCAGTTTAACCAAAAAGCAGAATTACATAACTGCGGAAGTTCTTTTTCCGAGGCTTGAATAATTTTTGCGCCGATACCTACATTGGAAAAAGTAATCGCAAACTCCCGCACGGCGAGAATAATCGCTCCCAAACCGTAATCATAGCGAGTTAAAAACCTGGCTATAATCACTACTAATCCTAAGCGTAAGACTCTGTAACAAATCTCAGCCATACCTAACCAGCCGAGATTACGAATGAACTGGCTAGATAGTCTTTTCTTGATATACATACCTACTAATTGCGTTTAGAGAATTCACAACTTGTGCTTTGAGAGGTTATTAAATTTTGATCTACCCATAATCTTTATTTCGAGGCTTTAACCGATTAGCTAAGACTTAATAGTATTGGTAACTAAACCTAAAACCCGATTGCGCCCAGCTTCCAATTCATCCAATGCTGTTGTTAGTGTTGCACGAGCAGTTTTACCCAGCCCTACAACCATCAAAATTCCATCCGCGTGGGTAGACAAAATGCTAGCGTCTAAACGTCCTAAAATATGAGGAGTATCGTACACAACTAAATCGAATTCAGCTTGCGATCGCTTAACAAAATTTTGCATCCTGGGTGAAGAGAACAACTTTGCAGGATTGCGTGGTGTCTCTCCTGCAGTAATCACAAATAAATTTTCTTCATCATGAGATTGCCCAATTACATCATTCAAATCTAAACCTTTGGAAAGTACTTCGCTCAATCCCTGGGTATTGATCAAATCCAAGCTGTGATGCACTTGAGGATTTTGTAAGTTAGCATCCACCAACAACACCCGTAAACCAGCTTCGGCGGCTGTTTTAGCAAAGGTTGTTGCTACCGTAGATTTACCCTCTCCCGGATTCGCTGATGTAATTACTAATGAAGAAACCTCCATTTCTTCTCTTAAAACTTGAATTTTGGTATACAAGGAGTAAAAAGCTTGCATGTAGGGAGAAGCTTTGTATTCTCCACCTTTGATAATCCCACCTTCAACAAGCAAGTGCTCGTTTTTTTCAAGTGCATAAACTAATTGTTTATCCGCAGGAGGTAACATTTTCAATTCCTTCAGGTAAGGAATTGTGACTAATAACGGTAGTTTTGCAGTTCGTTTAACTTCTTGGGAATCGTGGAAAATATTCTGAGTATTTTCTAGAAGAAAAGCAGCTAAAACACCTAGGAGTATACCTCCCGCTCCTCCTAAGATAATATCGAGCTTACCCGATAAAGCATTAGCAGCAGCAATTTGACCATTTTTATCTTGCGGTATTCTTGGAGGCATAATTAACTCCCAAGGAATTTCTTGCTGAGCAGCATCTACTCGTAACGCTTCTTGTTTGCCTAAAAGCTGCTTGAGAGTATCGGTAGCAACTAGTAATTCTCGCTGCAAATTGGCGTATCTGCCAGCAACTGCCGGATATTCTTTGATTTGTTCGTTTAATTGAACTAAAGCATCATCGGTAGCTTGCAAGCTCGCTTCTAATAACTGAATCTGATTGGCAGTTTCTGCCATTTTTTGAATCAATCCCCGGCGAACTGAATTTTGATAAGTTCCAATTTGGGGATTAAGCATTCCTTGAGAAACATTTCCACCCAAAGCTAATTGCGCTTCTCTCTCTAATAAAGGGATTAATCTCTGACGTTGCTGTCTTAGAGATTGCATTACTGGGTTGGCATCCTTAAGGCGCACAGACTCCGTGGCAATTTCAGCTTCTATATCTCGAATCCGTTTAAGTATCTGTTGATATTGCGGCGATTCGCTCAAAGCTGAAGCAGCAATTGCTGCATTTTGCGGCATCCCTAACTGATTTTCTAGGGAAGCATAAAGCGATTTTGCCTCTGCCAGTCTTTTATTAGCTTCAATTTTAGTTGCTTGAAGTCGATCGACTCTGTTAAGTAATTGTTCGCCTTGGAGTTCAGGATTAAATACACCGTAATCCTGCTGAAAACGCTGCATTTCTCCTTGTAGCGTATTTACTCGCAATTGCAGTTTGGGAATCTGTTGTTCTACAAATTTGATTCCCTGACGTAAATGGGTTTGCTGTTGCTCTAAACTATATTTCCGGTAAGCTTGAGATACTTTATCTAATACAAATAGAACTTTCTCTGGATTGGCATCTTTGTAGCGAATTTCTATAACTCTGGATTCAATTTCACCCTGAGTGAGTCGGCTAATATGCAACTGTCCATCTTTAACGCTGGTGGGTACTTTACCAGATTTGTTACTTCCAATCAATTTGCCATAGCTAACCCCTGGGTATTGAGTCTGAATTTCCTCTACTACGGGTTCTATAATTTTCGGGCTTTTTAAAACCTCTAATAAAGCCTGATAATCTAGAGCCGTGTTATTTTGCCTAGTAATTTTGTTTACATCTTGTTGGAGAGTTTGAGACAGTAAAACTAGCAGTTCGCTTTCGGAGCTCCTTAAAGGTTCGACTAATAATTGAAATTTGCCTTCATACTTAGGAGTACGATTTGCACCCCAGATAACAGCGCCTGTAGCCACCATCACTGCCACGCTAGCAATCAAAACTACCCGACGGCGTAGGATTGAGAAAATATGACCAAAACTAATATTTTCTTCTTGAACATTTAGAGGTCTTTGTAATAACCAATACGGTTCTCTAGTTAAAGAATTAGTCTCTTCTAAACGCTGTAAACTTTGTTCTTTTGTTGGCATTTTCGTTTCCATTCAAAATCCCATTTAAAACAATTTAATATACACTTTCAGTAAATAAACTAATTGTAAATAAGTTGTTTGCCAACCTAAACATCATGCGGATAATAATTCCTACTTAGATTATTCTCAAAAATTACCGATAAACGGTAGTAATCTTTATATAGCGGATTTCATTTGAGTGAAATACAACCTTTTAACCAAG
>JBCBQE010000856.1:0-3265 GCA_039820385.1 Cyanobacteria bacterium J06635_10 | reverse complement strand
AATTTCTTCATCTTCAGTACCCATCATAAATGTACCACCGGGGATGTAAACCATTTCTAAGGGGATAACCTCACCCCCAACCCCTCTGCTTGTGATAGGAGAGGGGGGTTTTATGTTTTCGGTGAAGTATTGTGCTTGTTTGGTTTCTCGGTTGATGATTTCACCTTGACGGTTGACGGTGACGGTTTCAAAGGTAAAGGTTTTTATTTGCTCTAGTAGTGCTGCAAATTCGGCATACTTTCCACCAAGTTGTTTGAGTTTCTCAAGTGCTATGCTGGCGATAGGGTTATCTTGTTGAGTGAAAAAACTATTTAGTCTAGGATCTTTGAGGAAACCGGCAAAAGTCTCAATTGATAACCCAATTTTGTCAACTATATGCTCTGTAAGTTTTTCCACTAGGTTGAATTTGACGGTAAGTTTCTCGGTGGTGGAAAGTGAGTCAATAAGTATCTCGTTTACATCATCTATAAATTGATATTCAACTTCGGAGGGATTGGTATCTGTTTTAATTTCTGTTTTGAGCTTCACCAATCCACCTAATAACACCTCAGCAACATGAACTTGAGTGGACTGAGGTAGCATCGTTTTTTGAATTAAACGGATAACTGGTAAGGTTACAATTGGGGTTGCGGCTAATAAACTGGCTAATCTGCGAGCCATTGGTGAAGCTGTTAATCGAAAACGTTGGAAACGCTGTTGTGATGTTAATTCAGTCGGAGTTTCATCGGACTTTTGATTATTTGAATTCTCGGTATTTAAATTCTCAGTATTTAAATTCTCAGTATTTAATTGAAACACAACACCAGAAGCCCAAACTGTACCCATACCGGCTACCATTTGACTCCAGGTAGCAACAATTTCTGGTTTTAATGTGAGTACGGGTACTTTAACATCTTGATTATTTTGATTAATTTCATCCCAAAGAGAAAGTTGTCTAACTTGTAATTGATGATTGGGTACTCCTGGAGTTTCTGCACATAACTCTACGATAGAACGATTACCAAGAGCAATTCGTGTCCAAAGCCATTGTGGTAACATTTGGACAATTGCTAGGGAGCTACTGTTGGCCCAAATATTCAGTGCGGAGATGATATTATCGTTTTGTGCTCCATTTTTCACACCATTTCGCCACATTTCGGATACGCAATCGCTTAATACCCAAATCAAACTTCGTCCATTGGGATTTACTAATTCTCTGGGATTGCGGTTAGATTTACCAAGGGTTGCTGAACCAATTCCCGGACGAATTTGTACTTTTCCTTCATTATCGGTAAACAAACTCCAGGTGCGGATATTGCGAAAAACACCAAGATTTTCCAACAACTGCCGCAGTTCTAAGATAGTATTTCTCCAGATAAGCATCGATGTTCCAGCATCGACTACTAAATCTAGTTCTAACCACAATTCTGGAGCGGGTTTGAGTACTGGTAACCAAATTCCCTCCTTAGCGATTCGTTCTGTGGTTGCTACTTCATCTAATACAACGTCATAAATGGAGGGTATTTGACGCATTAGAGGTTTTAGCGATCGCGCTAGTTGGAGTTTATTTGGCAAAGCTGATGCATCTGGTAATCTTATAGGCAGTTTACCGCTTCCGGTGGATTTTTGACTGTGGGTTGATGCTGTCTCGACAAAAACATCTGCTGTCTTGGAAGGTGGTTGTGATTCTTGAGGTTTAGGAGATGAATCTTTTTTTTGAGGATTGTCTGCTGTATGAGATTTATTTTTTTTTCCAGGTGTTATATCATTAGTTTGGGTAATTGTGGGAACTTCTTGTTTATTTAGTCCAGAAAAACGAGATTGCTCTATTGCTAGCCAAAAAATATCTGAGAAATCTTCCGCACTCAGTTCCTTTAGCTTTTCATTCTCCCGCAAAACGGCAATCAGTTCTTCTATCATCTATCTTCTGCACTATTTAAAGCTTTTAATAGCAGGTTTTTCATTTTTTCGATATCAATTTCGCTACGCTTAACATTTTCATTGGTTACCATATAGACGATATTTAAAAGTTGGTCAATTGCGAGATTATCACCTTCATCTAATGAACTGACAAAACCCTTGATTAATTGTAATTCTCGACTATCTTCTGAAATTTTTGGTAAATCCAATTGTGATTTAACAATCTCTTTCAGAACATCTTCTTGAGGTTGTGGCATATTTACCCGCAAACATCGTCGCAGAAAAGCAGGGGGAAAATCACGCTCACCGTTGCTTGTCATAATCACAAAGGGGAAAGCATTACAACGTACACGCCCAGATTTTATACCTACCTCATTACCATCTTTAGTACCAATATTAATAGAGCGATCGCCAAGATGCTTAGATAAGCGAACTAATTCAGGAATTTCAAATTCTCCCTCTTCAAATAGATTTAGTAAATCATTGGGTAGATTAAGATCGCATTTATCAATTTCGTCAATTAGTAAAACCCGTGGAAAAGGAGAGGGAAGAAACGCAGTACCAACAGCACCAAGTTGAATATAGTCACCAATATTGTGATTATTACTAGTTTCTTGATTAGTTTCCGGGTTCCTTGATTGAGGAACTTGATATTTATCAGCTAATTGTACATCTTGGAGACGCGCGATAGCATCATAACGATAAAGTCCGTCTTGTAAAGTAGAGCGTGTAGTAATTGGCCAAACCAACACCGAGCCAAGCATGAGTTCGTAAGCAACAGCATAAGCAAGGGAAGTTTTACCGCTACCAGGTTTACCAGTTACCAGCAAAGGACGACGTAAATAAAGAGCCGCATTCACCGCGTCAACTACATTATTATATAGCTCGTTGTCACCATTATTTGTTAGATCGGCTTGAATGCGAAAAGTTTTTCCTCGCTCTTCGTCTTTTTTATTTTTCTTGATTGTATTTTGAAATTGCTGCCACTTTTGTTTTATTTTAGTTCTATTTATAGTAGATTCATTTTGATTATCTTCATGTTGATGATTAAATTTACGCCATTTCGGTGCAGGAGGGAGATGGATAATTTCATGGTGTGGTTTTCTATTACCTTGAAAGATTTTCCAGTCTTTTGATTTAGTCATTTTTTTTCTTCTACAAATTATCTAAAGCATCCTTCAAATATG
Source organism: Cyanobacteria bacterium J06635_10 (assembly GCA_039820385.1). Taxonomy (GTDB): domain Bacteria; phylum Cyanobacteriota; class Cyanobacteriia; order Cyanobacteriales; family Nostocaceae; genus Rivularia. The sequence goes on along the minus strand of JBCBQE010000856.1, from coordinate 179 downwards.
AGAATTCTTCTAAATTAGGCTCTTCACACAAAACACCTAAATCATATCCAAAATAATTTTCACATTCTTCTTCTTGATAAGCTAATTTTCGCTCTTTCAGTATAAGTTCAAATAGATTACTAGATTTACTGAGAGAATTAACATTCAAAATGTTGTTAAACTCATCTTCTGAATTCATA
>JBCBQE010000855.1:0-3268 GCA_039820385.1 Cyanobacteria bacterium J06635_10 | reverse complement strand
GTGGCGGGGTTGAGTGCTTGATCCATCAATGCTCGCATAACCAGTTGCTGACGTTGAATCCGACCAATATCTCCTCTACCATCATTGCGAAAGCGTAAAAGTTGTAACGCTTTGTCACCATCCAGATGCTGTTTACCCGCTTTTAAATTAATATATAAATGCTGGGAATCATCTTGATACTTCAAATCTTCTGGAACATTTACTGTCACCCCTCCCAAAGCATCGATGAGCTTACCTACTCCCAGAACGTTAATTCTAACGTAGCGGTCAATGGCGACTCCTTTTAACAGGTTACTCGCGGTTTTAGCAGTCAAAGCCGGACCGCCAAGGACGTTAGAGGAATTTATTTTTCTGACACCATACCCCTCTACTCTGGTGCGAGTGTCTCTGGGTATAGAAAGCATAGTCAATTTTTTGTTCTGAGGATCGAATTTGATCAACAGCATGACATCAGCAAGACCTTCAAATGAATTTACTTGAGGTAAGTATCCTAAATCACTGAATTTAGATGAAGAATTTTGTACATCCGGGGGAAGTACGCTCATTCCCATAACTAAAACATTTACGGGGCGAGTTAATTCGGAAAAACGCAGCCCACCCCCAGAAATACTATCACTATCGAATACAGCTGCTTCATCCGCACTCAGATTGGCTTGCATTAAAGGGGTACTGCTTAAAGAAACCGCCAAAAGCGCTCCTGCTGTAGCTGATATCATTGCAATACCACTCATACCTACCCAGAACCATAACCACCTTCCGGATTTGGGAGTATTCCCTTTTTGGTCATTCGAGTTAGGAGGGGACGCAGAATGACTGTCTTGCGCCGAAGTTCTTTGAATGGTCACTGACTTCCTCACACTTATTGATAAAAATTGAAATTTCTGCTTTGCATTTCAGCAGACGAATCAACCCATAATAGCTAACTCTTAATTATCAGTGCTAACGACACAACTTTCGTGTCAACCACAACACTTATAGCAGTATTTCTCCTACTTTTTTAGTTCATCCGGAGATGTTTAATAGAAGTATGCCAGTTTTATACTAAATTTGGCTGTAAAGGTGTTTGCGATCGCTTTGGGAAAAAACACCCTTACTTGAGTATAAAGTCTGCTCCTTGGCAAATATTTTTACTTTAATTAAGACAAATATTTACCTAGTACTTTTTCCGCAAATTGGCTAAATCCAGGTACACGTTGAGACTTACCTTTGATTTTACGGATAATTAACCACACGCTTACTATAAAATAACCACTTGTGACAAAGCTGTTAAGTATTTCCAAACGCAATGCAAGAAATTCTGAAGTTGAAGCTCCAGTTCCTAATAGTATGTATCCTATTATCCAAGTTAATGTTAATGTAATTGACAAGCGAGAGGCTCTTAATTGTTCCCGACTTCCTTCACGACGATAAAGCGTCCATAAGGATGGGAAAAAACCAATCACCGGAATTAAATATATAAGTATTCCGATAAAGGAAATATCTTGTTTTTTGATTTTGCTTGAATTAGGAATAGATTCAAAATGCTTCATTAGTCTGAGTAAAATCCTAAACTAGGGGGATAAACGATTGGTCTGTATTCGGAGATAATAAGTTTATAGTGGTCGATTTGAATTAGTTGTCCGTTACATCAATTTTGGACATAATGAACCGTGCTTTATGGCAAATGCCTAGCCTTATACAAAATTACCCGATTTATACAGTCATTCGCTGCTTGCGGCACGGTTCATTATCTGCTAAGCGGTGCTTCTTTACTAAAAAGCGAAAACGGGACAAAAGATACAATCATGCGCACCGCCACAGTATACGATTGCTTCGCCGATCTATATTTCCTTTAATCCCGTTCCGGAAAACTAAAATGCAGGGGCAGGCTTAAAAACAAGTGAACTCGTTGTGAAGAGCGGCATCTAGCAATAACTAAGCTTGCCTATTTTTTTGCGTAAATTGTAACCCTTCAGTAATTGGCTTTCATTATGCACACACGTAAGCTCCTTAACTGGTGGCAAAACTTAACTCCAATAGCACGAATTGGCGCGATCGCCGTTTTTGCTCCGCTGTTAGTGCTCAATGGTTGGGCGTTTTCAGTAATTTTTGATTACTTTCACTCGCTGGTAGTCATTTTAGCTGGTGCTTCAGTGCTAGCGTTTCTGCTCAACTATCCCGTAAGCTGGATGGAGCGTCAAGGTCTCAACCGAGAACCGATTGCAATTCTAGTATTTTTATTGACTTTATCTATTTTATTAGCATTAGGTGTTACACTTGTTCCCCTAGCTCTGACTCAAGCTCAGCAATTGGTAGCTCGTTTACCGGAATTAATTGACTCGGGACGCAATCAGTTAATGATGTTGAACGAAAAAGCTGATAATTTGGGTTTACCAATCAATTTGGATGGTTTACTAGTACAGATTAATGACCGTGTTAAAGGACAATTACAAGCTATAGCCGGACAAGTTTTGAATTTAGCGGTAATCACGGTAACTAGTTTGCTCGATATTGTCTTGACTATGGTTTTAACATTTTATCTGTTACAGCATGGTGGGGAACTGTGGCAAAGTTTGATCCGTTGGCTTCCTCAGAAATTTCGCAATCCTTTTTCGGAAACAGTACGCCTCAGCTTCCAAAATTTCTTTATAACTCAACTCATTTTATCTATTTGTATGGCATCAGCCTTAATTCCAACTTTTTTATGGCTAAAAGTACCTTTTGGTTTACTTTTTGGCTTGACTATCGGCATTATGGCGTTGATTCCCTTTGGTGGTTCTGTAGGCATTGCTCTTACCACATCTTTGGTCGCATTGCAAGATTTCTGGATTGGTATGAAGGCATTAATGGCTGCCGTAATTGTTCAGCAAATATTAGAAAATATAATTGCTCCACGAATTTTAGGTAGCTTTACAGGTTTAAATCCCGTCTGGGTTTTAATTTCTGTGTTAACAGGTGCTAGAATTGGTGGACTTTTAGGTGTAATTGTAGCGGTACCTAGTGCTGTTGTAATTAAAACAGCTTTAGATGCTGTACGTCCTTCAATTTCAAGCAATGATAAAGGTGATGTAGCCTTTGAAGAAAATGTAGATTCTCACCACGAACAAACAGAGGAAATTAACTCCGAACTTAGCGTCCCTTCTGTTGATGTTGCTGCACCAAAAACATCTCCTCCAACTGCCTGAACATTAGTATGAACTATCACAGTTCAGCCATTACGTTCGAGCATTTAAAGATAATTAATGATAAAAGTGTATTTTCTTGTAATAAATATTACGCATATTATTAA
>JBCBQE010000854.1:0-3271 GCA_039820385.1 Cyanobacteria bacterium J06635_10 | reverse complement strand
GTTGTACCTACTGGTTTTAATTCTTCTAGTTCTTTAAATCCCATTCCTCTATGTTGCCTAATTACGAAGAATGCTTTTTTGTTTTGAATCGTAAATAAAAACTTTACTGTACAAAAATTTCTGTCCCCGCACCATAAGTCTTGTGCTGAAACTTTATTTAATACTGAATCAAACTCCGAACGTTCTTGTGCATGACCGTCTTCAATTAGAACAATATCTGTGACTATTTTTGTATTTTGGTCAACTCGCTTCGCTCGAAGGAAGCCCGAAGGGCTTGGTCAAGTACTACTATTGCTTTCCCTGGTAGTGCGGATGCCGCCATATTTCGGATTGCTTTTAGTCTATGATCTGTTCCTTTTAAACAAGTTCCATCCACTACTTTTATGCAATAACCTGGTAGTATATTTTTCTGCTCTCCACCCAATAATTTTACTAATTCTCTTAAGTCTTCTGCTGTTTCTTTTACTAGTGCTTGACTTACATTTAACTCAACACCACAAAGCTTGTTATACAATGCTGTTGTACTTACGCTGTTTTTTTGTGCCTTTGCTTTGTAAGCTGCGTGAACTGCCGCATTGGATTCCACACACTACCAAACTCATCAAATTTACTTGAGAAGAAAATAGCAAGTCTTGTTGATACTGCACGCTTAGCATGTTTTGTAAACAATCTGTCCATACGCTCTGGCTCAAATATATGCGACATCAACACTTGCATCATGACGCTTACTGGACTTTCTTTTATGAATCGCTCAAAGATTGAAGATAACATTTTCAAACACCACTGTACTCATATTGCACAGAATACCTTGAATTCATCATTAATAACCTATGCTAGGAGCGGGTTTCAGCCCTTATTTATCTAGTTCATATGTTCGCATTGAAAGGGCTGGGATTTAAACCCCAACCCATTCCCCGCGTGGGGCGTATCTTTCACCGTATGAAGCTGGGGAATTAAACCCATATTTAGAAGTTAAAAATTTTATTGACGGCTACTGTGATTGAATTTATTACTTTTATTTTGTCGTTTATCGCAGTTTATATTGGCCATTCTTGCGGTGATATGTTTAAACAAAAAGTAGAAGTAATTGCTGGGGGGGGGTAGCTTAATGTTTCTGGGGAAAAAGATTTTAATTTAATCTTTTTTATAGTCATATACTATTCCTAAATTATTGATGATAATCAATAAACCCGGTTTTTCAAAAAAACCGGGTTTATCTTAAATTAATACAACATGGATGCAAGCTTTAAGTATAGAGAGTTGATATAACTAGACTTATGGGAGATGGAAGATTTGAGCTTATCCTGTAGGTGAGCAGTATTTTTGACGAAAATTATTGATAAATTGTAAGAAATATACTAGATTAATCAAATATATTGAGAAATAATAGCAATAATTTCAAATGTTACTTAATTTAGCAGACCATTTTTATGAGGGAAGAATTAGTTATATCAAATAGCAGATTTAGTTTAAAGCTTATATAAAGCTTAATTTCCGATTTAAAATTTATGATCTCAAGATTTTTTCATCCCTACTAATTGTAAATAATTATAAATAATGGATTCTAAGCGGGTGAATAAATCAATTCCCACCAAAACCCATATGCAGATACTATCGGGTGCTAAACCTGTAATCGGTTTAATAGTCGGATGTCTAGTACTTATGATCTGTTTTTTTATCAGCGTTTCCTACGGTGCTGCTGATATTTCTTGGCAAAGTGTTTATGATTCGCTAATATCTTTCGACGGTTCGAGGGAACATCTAATTATTCGTACTGTGAGATTACCGCGTTCTTTACTGGCAATGATAGTAGGTGCATCAATATCGACTGCTGGTGCAATTATGCAAGGTATAACTCGCAACCCGTTAGCCGATCCCGGAATACTGGGAATTAATGCAGGTGCAGCATTTGCGGTGGTGATGGCAATATTTTTATTTGGTGCGTCGTCGCCGAGTTTTTATGTTTGGTGTGCTTTTGCTGGTGCGGGAATAACTGCGGTGAGCGTGTATTTTTTAGCTTCTTTAGGGCGTAGCGGGATTACTCCCCTCAACTTAACTGTCTCTGGTGCAGCGATTAGCGCTTTTCTGGCTTCGCTCACCACTGGGATATTAATTGTTAGTCAAAGTACTCTCGAAGAAATTCGTTTTTGGTTAGCGGGTTCTCTAGCTGGTGCAGATACAAGTCTTATCCTGCAAATTCTGCCTTATGTCTGCATTGGAATGGTATTAACGTTAATTATTTCTAAACAAATCACAATTTTGAGTTTGGGGGAAGATATCGCTAAAGGTTTAGGGCAACAAACCGCATGGGTGAAAATCGTTGCTGCTGTTTGCGTTTTGCTGTTAGATGGAAGTGCGATCGCGGTTGCTGGTGGAATTGGATTTATCGGTTTGGTGGTTCCTCATATTGTCCGATTTGTAGTGGGGTTAGATTACCGTTGGATTTTACCTTACAGCGCTTTGTTCGGTGGCATCTTACTATTAGCATCCGATATCGCAGCTCGATTAATTATTAAACCACAAGAAATCCCCGTAGGTATTATGACAGCTTTAGTCGGTGCGCCATTCTTCATTTATTTAGCTAAAACCAAGGTGAAAAAATGAAGACAAATACAATAGTTTTTCGTTCTAGATTACTCCCGATTTCTTTCCGTCTTAAAAAGCGGGTTCCCATCGTCTTATTAATTTTAATTCTGATTACTTTGACGGCAATGGTAATGAATACTTCCTTTGGGGAATATCCCATTCCACCACTTGCAGTTATTCAAACCGTCTTGGGAATAGATACGGGAAATGCCGATTATGGCTTTGTAATAAATACCTTACGCTTACCCAGAACCCTTACTGCTTGTTTAGTGGGTATGGCTTTAGCAATTTCCGGTACCATCATGCAAGGTATAACTCGTAACCCCCTTGCCGACCCAGGAATTATTGGAATTAACGCCGGTGCCAGTTTAGCGGCTGTATCTTATATTGTATTGTTACCAAATTTACCTGCGGGAATATTACCTGTAGCTGCTTTTGGTGGTGCTTTGATAGCTTCGTTATTAATTTATTTTCTAGCTTGGGATAGGGGTACACATCCGGTACGTCTAATCTTAATAGGTGTGGGAATCGCAGCAGTAGCTAGTGCTTTTACTAATTTAATGGTGACATTTGGCGATATTTACAATGTTAGTCAAGCATTAGTATGGTTAGCGGGAAGCGTTTACGCACGCAGTTGGGAGCAGCTTTTTTCATTATTACCTTGGTTAATTGTTTTTGTACCCTT
>JBCBQE010000853.1:0-3277 GCA_039820385.1 Cyanobacteria bacterium J06635_10 | reverse complement strand
TTATCCAATTGCTGTACTAATAAGCTGAGGAATAATCCCACATCTGTGACTACACCGACTGATTCTACGGAACCTCGATCGCTCAATTTTGTTACTACTGCTGGATTGATATCGACGCAGACCATTTTTACTCCAGCAGGTGTCATATTACCGACTCCTATGGAATGCAGCATGGTTGATAACATCAATACCATATCTGCGCCTTTAAGTAATTCTGCGTATTCTTCTTGTGCTTTAATTAAATCCATTTGAGTGTCGGGTAAAGGTCCGTCATCTCGAATAGAACCGGCGAGAGCGAAGGGTACGTTATTTCTAACGCATTCGTACATCACGCCTCTTTGAATCATTCCTGCTTGTACGGCTTTGGCAATGCTTCCATGACGGCGAACGCTGTTGATGGCTTTAAGGTGGTGGCGATGTCCCCCGCGTACTGAAATACCCCGCTTCATATCTACGCCTAAAGATGTGCCCATCATTGATTGCTCGATGTCGTGAACGGCGATCGCGTTTCCACCCAATAATCCCTGAACGTATCCTTCTCTGATTAATCGTGACAAATGCTGGCTGCCTCCAGTATGTATTACTACGGGACCGGCAGTAACAATAACTTTACCTCCAGCATCCCGAATTTTACGCATTTCCCAGGCAACTTGTTCCACGATTAATTCTACGCGGCGTTCGCTGGAAACTCCTGCAGACATAAAGCTGAATTCTTCGGTGTTGCGTTTTTCACGCGATTCGGTTTTGCGGATGGTGCGGATACCTTGTACGTCTACTACGACTTTTTCGCCAACTGCTAATTCACGGATTATTTTACACCGAGCGTTAATTCCTTGGTCAGTTTCGGTAATTGCGATCGCGCCATCCATACGCTGGGAATCTACTTTTACCCATTGGCCTTTAACCCGAACTTCGGTAGGATATATAGTACTAACGTAGAAGTCATCTGGTGCAACTCCGTTTTGAATCACGGGTTGAAGTTTAGCATCTCGCTCGTCTTCTGGTAAGTTTACCGCACCTAAATCAATTAGATGGGATACAATGCTTTCCATGACTTCATGATCCGGAGCAGTAACTTTCACCTCAGCACCAGAAGTACTTTGACGTTGTTCTCCCAAATTGAAGTTTAATACTTTGAAGCTACCGCCATTGTCTACAATTAAGTCCAAAGCGCGGCTAATTAAACCAGAGTCAAGTAAATGGCCTTCCATACGGACAACTTGACTTTCTACGTAAGTGTTGGCGTGTAATTCTTGTCTTACAGGTTCATTTACGCGCAAAGTTAAACATTTAGCCGCACCACCCGCTTTGAGAAATTCAGTAAGCGGCGTTTCAATTACTTCAAAACCAACTTTCGCCAAAGCTGCTTTCAAGTTTTGGGAAGCTTTATTCATCACCACAATACTTTCAACATTCACCGTATTACAGGCGAAATTCACCGCGTCTGCTTCTTCAATGGCGATACGCTTTTCCGGTGCGACTCGCATTTCAATCAAGTGGTTGGAGTAGGAGTCAAAAGCACCGGGATAGTAGAGTAAATAGCCGTTTGCTAGAGGACAAAAGCAAGTGTCGAGGTGATAAAAGCGGTCGTCAATTAATCGTAAGGATAATACCTCAATATCCAACCATTTGGCAAGGAAGGGATGGGAATCTAACTCCGAGCGAAAACCATAACCAGCCCATAACCAACGCCCTTCCCTATCTAAAAGTGCATCACCCGCACCTTCAAAAGGTAAATCTTTAGCTAATTCGTAAACGTTAAAGCCATTTTCTTCAAACCATGCTTTGAAATAAGGCTCCTCTTTTTGACGCTCTTTATGTAAAAAGCGGCTCAAAACCACATTTTCACCCAAAATCAAACCAGCATTGGCGGTAAAAACCATATCGGGAACACCTTTATGGGGTTTAACCAAATCGACAACTGCGTGTTCCTTTAGTACTTGATGTAGTTTTTCCCACTGTTGCACCGCACGTTGTTGAGATGACTTGTGAATGTTCCCTTCCATCCAAGGATTTATCACATAGTCTACATCATAATAGTCCGGAGCACACATCAAAAAGCGGATTTGAGAAGTCGTCATAGTAAGTATCTTCAGGAGGATAGATGCAATTAACTTGTTTATTCTATTACTAGCGAGTGGGGAGTTGGGAAAATTCGGAGCTCGCGGGGCTCGCGGGGCTCGCGGAGCTCGCGGAGCTCGCGGAGTTGTAGAGACGTAGCACTGCTACGTCTGTACAGGGGCTCGCGGAGCTCGCGGAGCTCGCGGAGTTGGCAGTTGTTACACTTTTAAGCTTTAACCTTAAAAGAGTATTAGTTGAAAAGGAATTTAACAAAGTGGTTGATAACATACCATAATTGAAGATAAGTATTACTCAACTGTAATATTAGAAAGGTGACACAGAATTCTAACCCCAGTTTTGACCGTGGTCTACAAAAAGTACTGAATCGCTTAACAAACACAATAGAACGGGATAGCTTAATTGTAGATACTACAAGCGCTCTACGGGATAGACTTGCTGTTGATAGGGTAGTTTTATATTACTTCTATTCTCAGTGGCACGGACAAGTTACGTTTGAGTCTTTGAGTTCCGATAAATGGTCTATTCTTGGTTCTACTGGCCCGGATGAGTGTTTTAATAATGAGTATGCTGCTTTATATTTACAAGGAAGAGTACGAGCAATTTCAGATATTGAGTCAGAACCTATTGCTGATTGTCACCGCGATTTTTTACGTAGTTTACAAGTTCGCGCTAATTTAGCCGTACCTGTTCTAAATAATAAGGGTTTATGGGGTTTACTAATAGCTCATCATTGTCAAGTAGCCCGTTTATGGACTCCATCAGATATTTCAATGATGCAGGTTGAAGCTGAAAAGTTAGGGGAGGCTCCTTCTATTTGTAATTCTTAAATATTTGAGAACAGGTAATGAGTAATGAGTAAGCATTAGTTAGATAGTAAGTAATTTAGCATCACATCTTGCAACCAGCTACTTATTGTTAAAATATATTCCCGCAAACTTCTTTTTTCGCAGCTTGAGACTGTAATTATTTGCACCGCACGCAGCAGAGCTCTTAACCTGCGACTTCTTTGTGACTTATTAAATTAATTGTTTTGTTAATTACCCGCGAGTGGTGCAAGATATGAGCACCCCACAAGGGGGAAGTAAAAATTCAAAAGTCTGGCATTCAAAAGTCAAAAATATTAAACTTCCTTGCAACAAATAAAACTAATACATATTTATAATTTTGCCTAAAAGCTTTAATATATAAGATTTAT
>JBCBQE010000852.1:0-3279 GCA_039820385.1 Cyanobacteria bacterium J06635_10 | reverse complement strand
CCCCCACCCGCCCCTCTGGGGGGCACCCTCCCCGCTTGCGGGGAGGGCTGGGGAGGGGTTAGCCGGTGTACCTCATATAGATAAAATGTGTTGTATATTCAAATTCTGCCAGCCAATTTTACTAATTGTTTGAAGTTAAGCAGATGAACTACCTCATTGGCGGTATCGATATTAATCCAATCTTTCTCATCCAGCTTTTTCATAATTTGGGTAGTTTCTTCAATACCGATGTCGGTAACATCTGCTAAATCTTGAAACTGAATATTATAGATATCCTTTCCTTTTGGAGTTTCTTCACCGTAACTCTCACCCAAAAAAACTAAAGTACGCGCTAATTTTACAGCTGGTGGTGCAGTGCCCATTTCCAAGCGGAGATTTACGTAACGCATCCGCCTTACCATTAGTTGCAGCATTCGGTGATGTAACTGAGGATCTTTAAATAATATTTGAATAAAGCGTTCCCTCGACACACTGATTAATTCTACCGAAGAAAGAGCAATTACATCAGTAGAACGGGGAGATTCATCTAAAATCGCCATTTCCCCAAAGAAATCGCCTTTTCCTAATATTGCTAAAGCGCGATTATTCTCATGGGTAGTACGTCGAACTTTCACCCAACCCGATACAATAAAGTAAACTGCATTACCCCAAGAATCTTCCATTAAGACGGCTCGCCCTGCTGGATAATCGTGCATTGTTGCAACGTTGAGCAGCCATTCCAAAGTTTGGGGATTGGCTGTACTCATCAAGGGGAAAATTTCACTGAAAACCTCTGTCTGCATGAAATATCTGCCACAAATAGATTAAAAAACTAACAGGAGGGAAAAGTCGATCGGAATTTTTGGGTTTAAAACTCCGCTCCTCAAGGAGCGGCTTTGGGTACAATAAGGATTGTGTTCGGGTATCAACCACCCTAAAAACCCGATTGCTACCGCAAGAGGTAGACGCTGTACCTTGACAATTGAATCTTGGTGGTTTTACTTATTGTTCTAGTAGTGCGATGCACATCCTGAAAGTAGGTAAAAGATTCACAGGTAATAGATACACAGCATTAAACTTCAAGCAAATTTTGCAGCAATGCAACTACGGCAGGGCATAGGAAGGTAACCCTTGGTGAGAGAGATATGGCAAGGAATCCAATTTAAATGGACTCGTTGAACCAAGAATCCTCGTGCATTTAGTTAGGGGAGTGTCAAATAGATAGATTTTTCACCCAAAATGCAGATTACGGTTTCAAAATTCAGACTTATTCAACCGCAACTCCTTATAGTTAACGATTTGTGTTTCTATTACAACACAATCACCGACCAATACTCATCAGCGGTTTTACTGACTATTTATTTATACTTTAGAAATGCCTGTAAGTAGTCTTAAGCGATCGTCTAAATTTTCCATCAGTTCATTTAAGGAGTTTAAAGCCTCTAGTTGTCGAGGAGTCAAGTCTCGTATATTTAACGCCAATTTTTGCTGTAATTCCTGTACCTTATAACTTAACTGCTGGGAAGCTCCTAAAACATCATCGCTGAGTCTGCTTAGCTGTTGCTGCTGATAAAACTTTAATGCAGCTCCACGCAATACTTGTAAAGTTGCTTCTTCACCGTGGGTTCCCGGCATGACTCGTAAACGCAATAACAAACGCTGTTGTTGATACAAACATTCTGTTTCCACTTGTTTTGCTTGCGTCAATGTCGTCGCAGGTAAAGAGTTCAACCGTTTCAATTCATTGAGTACACCTTGAAACGCCGATAACGGTAGTTCTTCTATTACTGATTGTACTATCCCGTTTAAACTCCACAGGATTTTACCTTGATAAGGCTGTCTTTCCAAATATAAGCGACCAATTCCTCCCCCTAAAACTCTTGCTAGTAATTCTTTGAGTAATTTCTTCGGTGTGAGAGTGGAGAGTTGCTCGTTGCTGTTGCATGATTCTCGGAGGGGTAGCTTCAATAGGGGTAAATTTTCCCCTGATAAAACTTCAAAAATTTCTACCTCAGTATCTCGATCGCAATCTTCCTCATTTAAAGGTGTATTAACAGAAGGTATCTTGGGTTGTATAGTTGGAGATATACTTTCTAAGTTACCTCCACTGTCAGAATCGAATAGTATTAAAGTATCATCTCCTGGGTGAGATTCTTCTTCTAAATCTTGTGTAAATAATACACTGTTAACACCAGTATTGATAGAATCAACTTCAGCTTCTTGGGCAGGTAATTTAGACGCTTCTAATGTATTCTTATAGTTGAGGTATTCTGACAATATTATACGGTGACTGTCTGCTGTTACTAACTGAGTTTCTACTGTACATTCTAAGTAAGATAATATACTATTAACATAATCTAATGCTAACTTGTCTTTGGGATTGACTATTCCCAACAGCAGTTTTTTATTTTCTAATTTCAAAGGTATGACTTGATGATGGAGGCAAGCCTCAAAGCACAAGATACTCTCGATTAGTTGAAATATTTGCTCGCTTTCAAGTTTTTGTTTCGGGTTTTGAGATGAGCAATCGCCATGATTCTCAATTGCTGTACTGGTATCGATTGGTTTGCCTCTGGAAGACAACATAGGTCAAATAGCTTAATGTTTGACTCCATACTATTCGCTCTCCACCAGATTTGGCACTACATTGAGAAAGACTTTTCAGTAAATAAAAGTTAAATTGCTGATAAAAAATAATACGAGATACTAGTACAGACTCCCCATTAGGGGAAGCTGGAGAAGATAATAAAAGTTTATCAAGAACTGTATATTCTTCAACAAAACTTATTCACTTCTTACAGCTTGAGCCGCTAGATACACTTTTGTCCACTCTCCCATTACTTGATGAGTTTTGCGTTTGAGATTTTTGGCAATCTCTTCGATCGTTTTACCCATTTTTAACATCTCTAGGATTTGCTGTTGTACGGGAGTTAATTTTTCTTGCAATTTCTCCCATTGTTTCGGTGTTAATCCCAAATTGTGCTCTGACAAAGAATTTTCCAGCCAGTTAGAGACTAACTCCGGTTTATCTTTAAGTGCAAAAACCCGCACTGCGTGATAACCAATTTTTTCTCGCAACCGATAAATTTCTTTGATGGGCTTACCTAATTTTTTGGCGATCGCATCTTGAGTAAAGCCTTTAAGATACAATTGCAGCCACTTTCTAGCATCTTCTCCCAGATGCTCTTTGAGATATTCCGAGAATTCTTCTTTTACCAACTGACGCTGTAATTGTTGCTCAATCGCTTTTTCCTCTTCTTGATAATCTTCGATGGCATTTTGATCTACCAAGCTGACTCG
>JBCBQE010000851.1:0-3282 GCA_039820385.1 Cyanobacteria bacterium J06635_10 | reverse complement strand
AACGCAGAACAATCGATTGGGAAGATCCAAGAAATAAAGTTTTCTCCTATTTTACAAAAATTACTCGTAACCTTCTTATCTGTGGCGGTGTCGCGTCAGGGGTGACGACAAAATTATAGTCATATTGATGACTATAAAATAAGTGTATATACAGTGGTGTTTTTGTGAAAATAAAGTTTAAAAAAGACTAGGTTATATATGTTATTTCGCAATCTACCTATCTCTACATCTTTAAATCTCACTGAGTTATATCACTCTTGATATCTATATTGAAAATCAGGCTATGAGTCAGTATTTACACCTTAGTTCAAGAGGTTGTTTACGAGCAGTTAGTTGCATTATTAAATAGCAAATATTCAGGAATAAGATAATGGAACTATATTATTTTCGCTTTCCAAATGGAACGACTAATTTTGGAGATGATCTGAACCCTTGGTTGTGGGAAAAACTACTACCTGATGTTTTCGATCGGGACAATAAGAGTATTTTTGTTGGCATTGGCACGCTATTGAACAAAAGTTTACCCAAAGCAAACAAAACCGCTGTATTTGCCTCTGGTGTTGGCTATGGTGGTGGGGGTTTACCTACAATTGATGAGTCTTGGAAAATTTACTGTGTGAGAGGCCCGCTTTCGGCTAAAAAACTGGGAATAGCACCAGAATTAGCTGTTACTGACGGTGCTGCACTTATAAGACGCGTGTATAAACCGAGTAGCCATAAGCGAACAAAGTTTGCATATATGCCCCATATTCGCCTTGCTATGCTTGGAGATACTGCTTGGAAAGATATCTGTGAAGAGGCAGGTATTTCGTATATCGATCCACGTTGGACAACTGAAACAGTTTTATCTGCAATTTGCCAAACCGAGGTGTTACTAACAGAAGCAATGCACGGTGCTATTATTGCTGATGCGTTGCGAGTGCCTTGGGTTCCCGTAGTCACTAGTACCGTGATTCTTCCCTTCAAATGGCAGGATTGGTGTTCAACAGTTGGTTTAGAGTATGAACCTAAATTCCTCATGCCATCAAATAAGTTATATCCAATAGCCTCGAGAATAGAGCCATCCCTTCGCTTTTTGAAAAAGTATACACTACAGGCACCAGGACGTTTGTTGAAAAGTTTATTCCAAAAGGAATCAAAAAAAATGGCAACTCAATTAGTAGATATTGCCAAGACTTCCCAACCAAATTTGAGTAGCGATATTCGCATTGAGCAATTAACTGTGCAACTTGAAGAAAGACTACAACAATTTAAAAAAGATTTCGCAGATGGTTTTTTTGATAATTCTAACTAATAATGAAAGGCAAGATGGACTGTAGCCAATAGACACCAATACCTTTGTCTAAAGTTCAACTATTTGATCTGCCGTCTAAAGCATTTTAATTTGATGCCCGCTAAACTAATGCTGGGGTTATTAAAAAGAATGAGGAAGGCTATCAAAATGCAGATACTTCGTATAAAGGCACTTTCAGACAATTACGTATTCTTGCTACACGATACCCAACAAAATATTGCTGCTGTAGTCGATCCAGCACAAGCGCAACCTGTTTTAACAAAGCTTGACGAACTTAAAGCGAAATTAGTAGCAATTTTTAATACTCATCATCATTACGATCATGTAGGTGGGAATCAAGAATTAATTGAAAAATTTCCTCAACTGATAGTCTATGCTGGAATCTCCGATAAAGGCAGAATTCCCGGACAACAAATCTTTTTAGAAGATGGCGATCGCGTTAATTTCGGCCATCGCACAGCGGAGGTTTTATTCGTTCCTGGACATACTCGCGCTCATATCGCTTACTATTTTCCCCCTGAAAATTCAGGAGAGACAGGAGAATTATTCTGTGGCGATACTCTATTTGCTGGTGGTTGCGGTCGCTTGTTTGAAGGAACACCAAAAAAGATGGTTAATTCCCTGAGTAAAAAAAGCGCGTTTCCGAATAATACGCGAGTTTGGTGTGCCCACGAGTATACTTTAAAAAATTTACAATTTGCTCTGACTGTGGATAGTAAAAATCCGGAACTTCAGCAAAGATATGAGCAAGTAAAAGCACATCGCAGTCGTCAAGAAGCTACCGTACCCTCTTTGTTGGAGGTAGAAAAACAGACTAATCCGTTTCTTCGATGGGAAGAAGCAGCATTACAATCGGCTACAAAAAGTAGCGATTTCATACAAACTTTTGCCCAGTTGCGAGCCATGAAAGATAGATTTTGAGGAATTACTCCTGGCTCACGTTTTTTGCGTGAGCTAGATATATAGCGGTTTTCACCCTTGATGGAATACACAAAACTACTCCCCTTCCCCTCTCCAAAATATCGGAGAGGGGTGGGGTTGCGACTGTATTGAACTCAACTGAAAACTGCTATAAATTGTCGAATCGCATTTTGCACCTATTCATCAATTTTTTTTAGGCATTTCCGCACGTAAAATAATATCCAACAACAGTTCTGTACAATGTCCTTTTGAAGGATGTTAACTAGAATAATTCGCGTTATTTAGCGAGGAATAGAGTAAAGAATCCATATTTAGTTTAAATATGAAGTGAATATACGGAAGATTTCCACCTAATATTCAAAGATAATATACATAAAATTTCTATAAGCAGTATGCTGTAGATTTAATTTCTTCTTTAAGAATAATTGTTCTAATAATTTAAGACGGAGTATTTTCATGAATAAAAGTTTCTGCTTTAGTATTCTTGCTCTCAAGCCCAAATATCAACGAGTAATTTAAGCCGCAGAATAGACTATCATTACCGCTTCAATAAAGCTAGAATTATTGCTCTTAAAGATTTCAATTTTTACTATCGGTAAATTGCCCGCCATTCACTGTATATATTGACAACTTCCTAAACCAACGATCGTAAATAGAGTACTGTAAAATTTTCTAAATAATTGATATTTATGACATCACAAGAGTCAAAATTTTGTTTTTGTACATTAGCCCTAGGTACCAATTACTGTAATCTAGCATTAGAATTAGCAAAGGATTTAAAAAAACATGGTCCCACAATTTCTTTGATAATTTTGACAGATCAACCGCACAAATTCAGCCAAGTCGAAAATGTTTTAGCTTTTCGGCATCGACAACAAAGTATTGGATGCTACCATGATAAACGTTTTGCGATCGCTAAAGCATTATCACTCTTTAATTCATGCATATTTATTGATGGGATAACGGCTTTAATGCACCTATCAGCGTTTCTGCAATGACTGTCAGAAGTCTGAAGGGTTGTTATTTCATCACTCGCCTCCGCTTCGTTTTTGTAACAAATGATTTAT
>JBCBQE010000850.1:0-3291 GCA_039820385.1 Cyanobacteria bacterium J06635_10 | reverse complement strand
AATCTTGAATCTAATTTATTTGTGCCCTAACACACCCTACAAATAAATATGCCAGTTGCCTAAGTGCTATTTTCAAGATAAATATTTCAATTTTTGTTTATCAGCAGCAATGTAATTACGAGCATAGTAATCGCTGAGAACTAAAATTAACTAAAGGAAGCATAATATTGTAAATTCTTATTCTTATTTTTGTGGGTTATTTTGAAAATATGAAAGTTCTCACAACAATTAACCCTAGCGCTAGAGTTATTAATGCATTATGCCCTAGCAAAGACAAATCGCAATTGGTGAACAAGCCTAGTATCTTGTACCACAAGCCTATGGTGGCTTCTCGTGCAGAAATTTCGCCTCTAATTAACCCTAGCGCTATAGTAAATATCGAAAACAGTAATGTAATAACTACCCCTACAACAACCCCGCAGACTCATACAACCGCTTCACCAAGGCTTCAATTTTCTGACCATACTGAGAATCTGCCGACCATCTCCCTGATAAATCCGTTACTAATGGTGCAATACCCCTTGTCACAAACCGAAATCTAGGATCTACATTTTCCTGCGCTAAAGGTTCTAAACTGGCATAAGCTTTTAAATGTTGAATATGAGCGCGAACTCCAACTCTAGCGCTAGGGAATGATGCCGTTTCATTTCCACCACCGATAGTCGCCAATCCGGCAAAGTTATTTTGCTGGGGTTCGATATCGTCGCCAAAGCGTAAAAATCCTGTTTCTAAACACATTTGACAAAAAGCAATATCGTGATTTACTCCCTCGATCGCAGCTTCTTCTCGATACAGTTTTGGTAAGTCAGGAAACTTCACCAAAGCATCTTGATTGTTGTCTCTTAAAAATATTTGTAACTGTACTTCTGAAGTTGCACCGCGAGACATTATTTGACTAATTTGACCGGGACAAATTCCTAAATTAGACCGTAATACTACGGTACGAGTGGCAGCATCCCAAGCAATTGATACATTAAATTCTCGCAATTCGATCGCTTTCACATAAACCACTCGCCGATAATTAAGACGACGTACATTCTCATCCCTTGATAAATCAATTCGCAAACGGTCTACTAAATCTATGGGAATATAGGCATTACCATTAACTACTATTCCTTGTTCGGGATAATTTTGTCCGTTAATCTTAATATTAATTGGTTGATAAATTGGCTGGGGTGGTGGAGTTGAACCTGGCGAGATGATACGACTCCATGCTGCGATTCCATCGGCTATTCCCACTGCAAATTCCCGACGACGAGTTTGCAATAAAGAACGATCGTTCGGACTGGTTAAGAAAATTACTTGCATTAATAAAGAGGCGATCGCCACTTCACGAGTAAACTTCAATCTCCCCATCCCAGTTGAGGTATCTTGTTTGACTCCTCTACTATTTAGCTGCGGTACGCGGCGTAATAGGCCCATTAACAGCGCTTCAGCATTACTTTTACGTTCTTCGTTATTGGCAATATAATAGACGGTAGCGCCATTTACAGAGGGGCTGGAGGCAGCATCTGCATGAATTTCCACCGCCACATCATTACGACGAGCACGGGAATTTATCCACTCAATCGTTGCTCTTGCACTCAAAGAATCTGGAATCGAAAGAACTTCAAAACCACGCGCTCTTAATTCCGTTAAAATTAAATCCCGTAGTAAAATCATTTCCTTGGCTTCAGTTGTGCCGCCAGCGATCGTTCCTGGATCTATACCTCCTGTTTCCTTGCCTCCGTGGCCTGCTGAAATAAAAATACGTCCCATCTTCAGTATTTGCTCTGAATAAAACTAATCGTAAGAGATTGTTTACAACATTCTGGCCCTGGCGACAAGCATATAATCTAAATTATTAGTAGTTAGTTGTTAAAGCTTATAACTCCCAACTCCTAACTGCTCACTGTCATGGTACTGCTCACTGATTATGCAAATCCCCCGCTTGCATCAAGACACGATTGAGGAAGTTAAACAACGAGCTGACATTGTGGATGTCGTTTCCGAGAAAGTTGTTTTACGCAAACGTGGTAAGGATTTTGTCGGTTTATGTCCTTTTCATAATGAAAAGACTCCTAGCTTCAGCGTCAGCCCTAGCAAGCAGATGTATTACTGTTTTGGTTGTCAAGCTGGTGGGAATGTCTTCAAGTTTATGATGGAGTTGGATAAGCGCTCTTTTGCTGAAGTTGTATTAGATTTAGCACGACGCTATCAAGTACCCGTACAAACTCTTGAACCCGAACAAAGACAAGAATTACAGCGTAAAATATCGGAACGTAAACAAGTATACGAAATTCTTGAGGTGGCTTCGCGTTTTTATCAACATGCTTTATGGCAACCAAGTGGAGAAGCTGCGCTACTATATCTTCAGCAACAGCGCAAGTTACAGGATGAAACGATCGAGCAGTTTCAATTAGGTTATGCTCCTGTTGGTTGGGAAATTCTCTATCGTTATCTAGTAGAAGATAAACGCTATCCAGTACAATTATTGGAGAAGGCTGGATTAATTAAACCGCGATCGCAAGGTAGGGGTTATTATGACACTTTTCGCAACCGTTTAATGATTCCCATTCACGATATTACTGGGAAAGTAATTGGGTTTGGTGGTAGAACTTTAGGAGAAGACCAACCTAAATATTTGAATTCACCAGAAACGGAAGTTTTTAATAAAGGTAAAACTTTATTTGCTTTAGATAAAGCTAAATCTAGTATTTCCCAATTTGACCAAGCTGTGGTAGTAGAAGGATATTTTGATGCGATCGCTCTCCACCAGAAGGGAATTACAAATGTTGTTGCTTCTTTGGGTACGGCTTTCAGTATTGAGCAAGTACGTCTGGCAATGCGTTACAGCGATTCTAAGCAATTAGTACTCAATTTTGATGCCGACAAAGCTGGAACGATCGCAGCAGAAAGAGCAATTAGTGAAGTGGCGGATTTAGCTTATAAGGGTGAAGTTCAGTTAAAGATTCTTAATATCCCCGATGGTAAAGATGCTGATGAATATTTACTTACTCATAGTTCAGAAGATTATCAACAATTATTAACGAATGCGCCTTTATGGTTGGATTGGCAGATTGAACAAATTACGGCATATTCCGATTTAAAACAAGCTACAGATTTTCAAAAAGTCTGTCAGCAAATGGTTAAGTTATTAAAGAATATAGGTAATCCTGATACACGAAGTTATTATATTGCTCGCTGTGCGGAAATTTTAAGTTTAGGAGATACTCAGCTTATTTCATTACGAGCAGAAAATTTATTAACTCAAATTTCTCCTCAAATTCATAAGCAAGAGAGAAGAAATTA
>JBCBQE010000849.1:0-3293 GCA_039820385.1 Cyanobacteria bacterium J06635_10 | reverse complement strand
GTATAAGGATAGTTTTAAAAATATAAAAATATTCATGGCATTGGGAGCGACTATTGATTTTGAAGCAGGTAATCTAAAAAGATCGCCAAAATGGATGAGTGAAATCGGATTGGAGTGGTTATTCCGGCTAATTTGTGAACCAAAAAGGCTATGGAAAAGATATTTACTGGATGATATTCCTTTTTTATTCTTAATTTTGAAACAAAAATTTCATATGTATATAAACAAAAAGTCTGACGAGAGTAAACAAACCTTGTTAATTGATAAGTATTAGATGGATAAGCCCTTGCAAAAAAAAATATATTCAGCTTAAGGAGCGTACATTATTGTACAAAAATTAAGCTAACTAGCAAATTGGAGAATGTTCTTACTGTTTTTAGTTGATGCGTATTGAATGTGTTCCTAGGCGATCGACTTGCTTTCTTGTAAAATGCTAAAGAACAACCATATTTTGCTTAAAAACCTATTTATTTAGGCTTAAATTATGTAGAGACTCAAAAATAAAAAGTATTGAATCTGCCTTACAACAAATGAATATTTACATTTGTTAGTAAATTCTCTAATATTTGCTACAAGTAGGTATCAATGAATCTAATACCATTTCTTTATAAAGATGCGCCGAATTAAGCCAACGCCGGTTGGCTTTGTAGGGGTAGCTCCAGCCTCTCGACGGCTGATTCGAGTAGGCGCAGCCTCATACAGAATTGGTATAACTATGTTAGGAATAGTCGCAACTAGCACATTTTTGATTTTAGGGGAGGCGCGGTGTGGATTTACAAAACTAGGGATTGGGTAAGTACAATCAGGCTTGTGAACTCACGCACCAACAAGGTATTGTGAATAAACATAAAATTCCTGATAAACCTACCGTAGCGGAGCGCTCCCTCGAGTTTTTGGAAGCATCCCAATTCTTTGAAAAGCCCCCAGGCTGTAAACCTGGGGCTAGTAGTCTAACAATCCAATATCGCCTTGGTTAGGGTAAGGAGGGGGAAGAAAATAACTTTTTCTTCTCATTAATAACCCCGCACAGTAATAAGAGCGAAGTACTAGGTAAACTTTGCCCACATATGTGGGCAAAGTAAATGTAGTCGTATCCTTCGAGAGTGTCGGGTAAAATGTTTTTTTAAAAATTGGAATGCTCTCGAGTTGCAAGATTCTGTTATAAGCCAAGGTATTTATTTGTGCTGACTGATTTAATCTGGAGAAATGTGGTGGTTGGGAGTAAAGGAAAATAATCAAAATCGGAATAAACTATTGTTTGATTTTTGTAATATTTACTCTATCGAAATCATCTCAGCTAAATTCTTTAAATAAGCTTTTCTAGATAGCATTTTAGGTGTATTACTGAGTCCGACTTTAGTTAAAACTTCTTCCCAGCGATATACCCAATCATGCCTGAGTAATGACTGCATAATATTCTGTTTACGTATTTTTATTAATCTTTCCGGTTGTGTATTTAAATCAGCAATGACATTTGCAATATCAGTCGTATTTAATGGTACTTCAATCACAGCATCTGACCAGTCAAAATGTGTAGTATAAGCTTCACAATTCGGTGGAGTTCCAATCATTATTGCTCCTCCTGCAGCTCCTTCAAAAAAGCGCGAACCTAATTCTTCTTGTCCTGCTGTTTGATTTCCACTATCAAATTTTGCTTTATTAGCAATAAAATAACGACTCCTCTTAATCAAATTACGATATAAAGTTCGATGTTCTTGATAATTCCTCATTTCCAAGCCTTTAATAGTATCGTATAGATAGAGTAAATTTTCGCGTTGTGTTAATTCTAGTAAAGATTTATGTGCCATTGGCGAACGACGACCAATACTATAAACATCGATATGTCTTTGAGGAATTTGTGGGTAAGGGCAGAACTTTATAGCATCGACGGCATAAGGCAAGCTATAACAAGGACGATTAATTAATTTACTTATAGCATCAACACTGTGACTTTGAGTGGTAAATATATAATCGAAATCTTTAGCTAGTTTTAAACAAAGTGCAGTTTTATGATTTTCAAGTTCTTTTGCCCAAAGTTCATCTATCCATAATACTGCTTTTTTACATTTGTCCCGCCATCCTTTAATCGCGTTAATACGGGTTAGATCCCAAAAATGTTGACAAATAAAGAATAATAAATCGTATTCTTTATCTATAACTAATTCTTGACAACCAGAGTGTAATAAATTGCTTTTACCTAAAGCTAAACCTGCACCGTTAGCTACTTTTTTGATTAATTTATATTTAAAGCCAGATGTGGGTAATGGTGAAAGTAGATCGGCATAATCAAAAGTACTAATTACATCTTCAAATTCGTATTCTGCCGAACGAAAAGCTTCGGAATGACAACCCCGCATTGACACTACTAAAATACGGGGTTCTTTATGATAATTAATATAGGGATTCTGGATGTTAAAGTTCGCTTTAGATTGAAAATCCAATTTGTGAGTATTAGTTTCTAACATAGTTACAATTTATTTTGATTTAAAATCTGTTTATTCCTATTTATGGATGTGAAAATTGGATATTAAGGTAGTAACTTGCTTAAAAGTTCTTGCTTCTTGACATTTACTGTTTGCCAGTCATCCTGCAATACGCCTCCAGTTCCTTTACTGTTAGGATTCCAGCACCAATAGGCAAAGCTCAATTTTTTCTGAGCAATGTAATCTACAAACTTTTGTTGCCAGATACCTTCTTTGGATTCGCTATCAACGTGATATCCACCAAATTCACCAACGAGAATGGGAGCGATACGCTTTGTGGCAATATAGTTAAATCCTATTTCCCAACGCTGGTAAAGATTGCTGGGAAAATCTGAACTTTGAAACCAAGAGACTCTTTCACCACCGTATTCGTGAGGAGAATAGACTAGCTTATGAGGTTTTTTCAGATGTACGGGATATTCTCGAACACCCTCTAAATTTGCACCCCAAAAGTAACCATGCTGTCGTTGGTTGGGTACGTTTTTCTCTACTCCCTCTACCACAATCAACCAGTTAGGATTAATCTGAAGAATCTTATCTCCAGCTTTTTGTGCTGCTAAGCGCCAATCCGTTGCAGTGTCATTAGTTCCCCAACTTGCACTACCGTGAGGTTCGTTTTTCAAATCTGCACCAATCACGTTGCGTTGATTTTTATAACGTTTTGCTAAAAGAGTCCAAGTGTTTATCCAATCTTCCTCTGTAAAACCATCTCCATACCATAGTTCTGAAATATGCCCATCTTTTAGACAATGACTATCTAATAAAATTAATAATCCCTGTTTTTCTGCCTCTTGGATAATTAGATCCATT
>JBCBQE010000848.1:0-3293 GCA_039820385.1 Cyanobacteria bacterium J06635_10 | reverse complement strand
CACAAACATTTTTATTACGAATTTGAGGTAAAAAATGTTCAAATACTGCTAAATTTGCTGAACCTTCTGGAGATAAAACTGTACCAGTATTGGGTAAATTTGAAGAATAATTGATTACAGAATTAATTGCAGCCATTGCGACAGTTGCTTGATAAGGATTCCAAGAAAGTAACCAAGGTGCTAATTCTGAAATTGATTTATTTACTAAAGTTCCTGAAAAAGGTAAAGTGCGAGTTGCAATTCCTGGACTCATACATAAACCCGCATTTTCTGCTATACATAAAGTCCAAGTTAAACCGATAATTATTTCTTTGACTTCAGTATCTTTAGTGCCGTAATCTAACATTAAATCGTAGATTTCGCGGGGGTTAATCATAGTTATAAATTATTATCTATATTAGAGATAGCATTTTTAACAACAGATTTATGTAGTGATTTTTGCGAAAGAGTTAGGAGTTAGGAGTTAGGAGTAATCATAATAACTAATAACTATAGGAATCCTATTTGAAAATTGAAAAAAAACTCAGTACCCTTGAATTTACTAAAACCCTTTTGCCTCTAGCATGACAGCCTCTTGCCTACCCACACAAATAATTATGGCTTCGCCACGCTGCGCCTTCCAAAAATCAAAACGGATTCCTATATATCAGCCACTGCACTCAGCAATTTGTTTATTTCTCAAAGGCTTATTTTCCAGAGCAACAAATTCAATTTCTCCATTTTCATTACGTATAAAACCAGTCGCTTCTACAATGGCTGGTTGATTTGATATCTGTGTATTTTCAATAGTATTATTATTTCGTTTATGAACTGCTGATAAATCGCGAAGATCAGACCAAGTACTATTCAAATGTAAAGACTGACTGGGGTTATGTGGTATTCCACCTCTGCCGGTTGCGACAAAACTACTGTCAGTATTACTAGAACATCCACTAGCAATTTGTTGCGATGAATCTGTTAATTCTGTGGGTAATGAAACTATTGCTGAACTGGGATCAATTCCTACATTATTGATTTTTACTGTTCCGTTAACGCCAGATTTGGAATTAGCAGTAATGTCAGAATTGGAAGTGAGGCCTGAGCGAAATTCTAAACCGAAAATACCTTGAGTTGTAATGTTAATATTACCACCATTACCTTGTTCTGCATTAGCGATGATATCGCTGTCTTCAAAACCAGCAATTACAGGAGAGTTAATTTTTATGTTACCACCGTTACCTGTACCGAGCGATTCAGTATCAATTGAGCTGTTATTCCGCATAATTAAAGATTCTTGCAAATCAAGGATTATATTGCCACCTCCTCCAAGTTTGGTAGAAGCAGATAAAGAACCACCAGTATCCAAGAAAATTAAATCAGCATTTACCTCTAATATTCCGCCATTTCCGGGACCAATATTGGTGACGCTGACTTTAGCACCCTCTTGAACAAGAAGTTTGTCAGTATTGATTTGTAATCCTCCAGCTTGTCCTGTTGAGGTAGCTTGAATTAATAGAAGTCGATCCACCAGACTATCTGAATTCACAGAAGATTCAATGCTACTGTCATTACCACTCACTTCAACAAACTGAGATACATTAGCTGTAATACTGCCAGCATTACCTTTACCAACGGTAGAAGCCCTAACTCTACCCCCATCTCTAACAATTAACTGTTGAGTGTCGATTGTCATACTACCAGCATTCCCTGTCTGAAATGCTGCTACATTCAAATCGCTAGGTGATGCAAACACAGGATCTTTTCCAATAATTTCCACAGAATCAGCATTTAGTGTCAGTAATCCTCCCGCTCCTGGACCGAAAGACGAACTCGTGACGATTCCTCCTTCTAGAACAGTCAACCGTCCAGTTGATATGCTAAGATCACCCGCTTTTCCTGAGCCAGTTGGAGCAGCGAGAGTGAATAAGCTGCTAAAAAACTGAGGATTGAGAGATGAGGAGCCGTTAACTTCAACAAACTCTGGAACAAGTATAGTAATATCACCAGCAGCACCTTTACCATAGGTTCTAGTTATAATTTGTCCACCATCCCGAAGAATTAACTTCTTAGTAGTAACTGCAATATTTCCACTGTCTCCATCTCCAATGGTTTCAGTATTTAAGCTACTACGAACAGTACCTGTTGGATTAGTACCAGTTAATTCCACCTGTTCTGAAGCTTTAATAGTGATGTTACCACTAGAAGAGGCTACAGAATTTTGGATAAGTGCAACAGATCCATCTAATAGTGAAACTTCCTTTCCAACAAAATTAATCCCACCATTCCCAGCCCCAGTTGCATCTACAGCAGAATGCTTTGATAAAGTAATATCCCCAAAGTCTGATACTTCCTCATAATTTAGGGCAAATCCAGAAGTTTTTGCACTCAAGCTAACCAGCCCGGAGGCAACACTTCCTAAATAAATTCTGCCCTCTTCGGCTTTCAGTTGTCCACCTTCGAGGAAAATATTTGCACCCAGCAATGCTAACGTATTTCCGGATTTTAGAGTTAAGCCCTGTGGATTTTCCTCTCTAGTAAACTCTGGAAAAGACACAGTTGGTGTTGGTTGGAAAGTCAGATTATGCCCGCTTCCCTTTACCTCAATTGCTCCCGAATTACTCCCCATTTGCAATCCCAGAGGAACACTTACAGTCAACAATGGCTCACTTTGAGCATTCACAGCACTAAATTCAAACCCATCTTCAAACAAAATACTTTCAGCAGTTGTACCCAGAAACGAGCCACCAATATCTAACCGAGCATTTTCCCCAAATACAATTCCCGCTGGGTTAATCAAAAATAAATTAGCACTACCGTTAGCTTTTATTAACCCATCAATATTAGATATATTTCCACCGGTTACTCGATTAATTATATTAACTACATCGGTAGAATTATTGAAGGTAGCCTCACCACTTGTAGGAATAGAAAATTCTTTGAAGCTATGAAATAAATTATTCCCTTTTTGAATACCGTTAAGAATATTGAAATTATTACCGTTTAAATTGACAGTTGTATTGGTAGTTCCATCAGAAGTTACTTGAGCGGGTGCTGGTAATATTATTCCCAAAGTTAATAAACCACTGATAAATCCAGGTAGAAAAGCAATCCCTTTCATCTTGTAAAAATCGATTTATAGTTCTGGATTTATAGTTCCCATTATCTTTATGATACTAACCACTCGCCACATCAAACAGTGTTATTACGTATGAGAACCACTACATTCAGCAACTTGTTGCTCTTGAAAATACTTATTTGAGAAATAAACAAGTTGCTGAATGTAGTGGTTCTCATACGTAATAACACTGTTTGAT
>JBCBQE010000847.1:0-3296 GCA_039820385.1 Cyanobacteria bacterium J06635_10 | reverse complement strand
ACACGATTATCGTCCCGGAATTCAAGCTGCTAAAGAAAGAGGTGCACGTTCGCCTTTAGCAGAAATTGGTGTAAGTAAAGCAGAAGTCCGCCAAATTTCTCAACATCTAAATTTACCCTGGTGGAATAAACCTGCACAACCTTGTCTTAGTTCTCGCTTTCCCTATGGTGAAGAGATTACTGTAACTAAATTGAAACGGGTGGGAAGAGCAGAAATCTATTTACGCAAGCAAGGATGGAATAATTTGCGAGTCCGTTCGGAGGGCGATACAGCACGTATCGAATTACCACCAGAACAAATTCAGAACTTCATATTAAATACAGATTTAACATCGATAGTATCTGCCTTTCAGGAATTTGGTTTTATTTATGTCACTTTGGATTTAGAAGGTTATCGCAGTGGTAAATTAAACCAGGTTTTGAATAAAGAAGCTTTGCAAGTCGCGAACAATTAATTTTACGTAAGCCCCTTTTTTAGGGGATTTTCCTAACTTTTTTATTAATCTCTACTGTAGACTCTGGAAAATCATGCTTATTTAAATAACGTACAAGTTGCACCGTATTAAAATTCTGGTGAATGTAAGGAATAAGTAAAAATATTCACATCTTGCACCATAAAAAACTGTCGTCACAATTATTACTAGTTATTTGACTTCGTTTTGACCCGTCTGGGACTGTAAGTCCCAGTCTAATAGCAAAAGTCCATTAAAATGGACTAAAAATTGGATGGTGTATAACCAGTTAAATTTTTAATTATTGAATATATTTTGTAGTTAATTATTCGTAAGGTGCAAGATTTAAGAATAAAAAACCCGATTTTGTCAAAACCGGGTTCTGATATTATCGTAATCAGTTTTAAACAGTAGTGAAGTCACTTTGTTCAATCAAGCTACTATTAATACCTCTTAAAGTAGCTAAAACCTGATTGCCAAATAGAATATCAGTGTTATTTCCATTTGCTTGAATATCCAAATCATTGAAAGTCAAACCATTGGATAAACCTAAACTATCAATACCATTTTCAAAATCGTAAATTGTATCTGTTCCAGCAACTTTACTCAACACAAAAGTATCTTTACCGCTTCCTCCAAAAAGTTTATCGTTACCCCTGTCACCTTGGAGTAAATCGTCATTACTTCCACCTAAAAGAGTATCGTCACCATCTCTTCCGTAAAGAAAATCATCTCCTTCTTTACCGTTAAAAAAGTCATTTAGTGAACCTCCATAAAGTCTATTAACCCAGGAATCACCATTTATGAGTTGATCGGTAATGTCATTAGGATTGGTCTGAAGAATTGCAACTTCGGGTATTTCGTTGATATTTGTGACATCGATAGTTCTGGATAAGATATTGCTAGTACCCCCATCACCATCAGTAAAATAAATTTCAATTTTGCGTTGTTCGCTTACAGCATTTTTGGAAACATTTCCGTAAGTAATATTATTCAGTAAAGTTTCAACTTGTTTTGTTCTCGCATTCTTGTTTAAAGTAACGACTAAATCCTTGTTTTGGGTACCCCCAGTAAAAGTACCAATTTCGTAATTTACGTATTTAATGGTATTACCTTCAAGGTTAATTTCAGTAGGATTAGTTCCTTGATTGCGAATTAGTAAACGATCGCCTTCGCTACTATTGTCCATGCTAACTATAAGTTGAGCACCATCAAAATCAGGAGAATCTGAGTCAGATACATTAGCAAAAGAGTGAATCAAAATATCATCAGCATTTTGTATATAGGAAATAGAATACCGGTTTGAGCTAATGAATGGAGCATCACTAACACCAACTTTTAGAGTTACTGTAGCAATATCGGAAGTTCTTTTTCCATCGCTTATACGATATGTGAATTTATCAATACCCTTGAAACCAGCAGTAGGAGTATAAGTAAAAGCTCCATTCATTTTCAATTGAAGATTACCGTTTGATGGACTGGTAAAAGTAATAAATTTCGATGATTTACTATCTATATCGCTGTCGTTACTTAAAATTCCCGGTAAAAGATTGTTTTGAGTTGCGTTATATTTGATTTTCCCCCTCAAAAATCCTGTATCAGCTTGTCCAAGTTGTTCAAAAATTGCATCGAAACTAGTAACTTTGTTATTTACACCATAGATAATTTGATTAACAAAAAATTATCCTGTTAGTTTATTATTTCCACGTCCTTCACCAGATACATCCAAACCTGCTTGATTAAAATCTTGAAACGGAAATCTTATTGCATTCCTATAGGTTTTTCCTGCTTCTAAGGGAGTATTAAATGGAGCTGCAAATGATAAAGTCCACCAAGAACCACCACTTCTTGATTCGTTATAATTGACTTTTACTGCATTATTGCTGATCGCGCTATTTGGATAAGCACGAGTAGCCTTAAATTCACCAGTATTTGGAGTAAAGTTATAGTTCTTACCTTGTCCAACAGAATTACCTTGTTCGCTAAACATCACTAGGGATGTAATTGCAGATGCTGTTTCTAAAGTACTACCTACCGCTATTTTTGTACTGTATCCATCTAAATTGAGTAGCGGTTGTTTTAGCTACAGTGGGAATAATTACATCATAATTTTTCCAAGGAAGACTACCCGCTCCATAGGAACTAATTTTGACCCAGTTTTTACCTCCATCAACAGAATATTCAAAATTAATTTCTTCACCACGTTCAGGAGTATCCCAACCACGTATCCTTCTACTTCTATCACCCGTTGATAGCCCGAAAGAAATTTTATTTGTATTGGAAACATCCATTTGTACCGTAGTAGCAGAACGTTTGGAACCACCGTTAAAGTACAGAGATTGTCCAGAAGTTCCTGGAGGGAGACTATCTGGCGAACCATTTTGAATATCTAACCACAAATTGGAATTAACATTACCCGAATCAAAATTATCTGAAATAACAGATTGATTTGAAACAGGAGATTTAAAACCAGAAATTTCCAGAACTTGTCTACCACTTACAACGAAAAGACTTCCACCACTACCCAAAGACGAAGCACCAAAAGCTAAATCTCCTCTCTCATCACCTGAAATACCTGTCATAAAAGTAGTTTCAGAACCATTAGCTAAGGAAATTCGACGGATTTCATTTCCTACCCTTGTATAAAGAAATTCTCCAGATGGATCGATCGCAAAATTACCAACTCCAGATTGTGCTGTAGAAATTTTCTTAAAGGTTTGATCGGCTAAATTAACTTCATAAAAACCATTACCTTTTGTTGCAAAGTAAACTTTATTCTTTACTGGGTCATATTCTAAACCAAATGCATATTTAGGAATATTTGAAACTACAACAGAAGACTTAC
>JBCBQE010000846.1:0-3302 GCA_039820385.1 Cyanobacteria bacterium J06635_10 | reverse complement strand
ATTCGTAGGTAGGAACAATTGTATATGCAGGGCTATAGGTAACTATACGAGAATCGGAAAATTGCAT
Source organism: Cyanobacteria bacterium J06635_10 (assembly GCA_039820385.1). GTDB lineage: Bacteria > Cyanobacteriota > Cyanobacteriia > Cyanobacteriales > Nostocaceae > Rivularia. The sequence goes on along the minus strand of JBCBQE010000846.1, from coordinate 3,235 downwards.
AGAATAGGGTAATTTTTTCCAAAAAATCTTAATCTGTTATTGATATTGCAATATTTTCATTGTAAATACAAATGAGATGAACAACATTTAGTGTTAGAACTAGAGTTATTGTAGATAGCTAGCATTACTAAGTCTTGAGTTAGACAATATCAAAAAAAGTACCCGTTTGAGTACTTTTATATGAAAAGCAGTTTTTTTATAATAAATACATAACCGTAAGCTAATTTTCGTAACATCGCGATTTCAAGGCGAAGACTGTAAAAAATTAATTTGGTTACAGGATACATTTAATTATGGAGAACAGAAATCTCGGCTTTATTTTAAAACAGGATAAAACGATAAATCCTCAGGTTTATCCTGGGCGAGAGTTAAACATTAAGTTAGAAGAATTACGCCAAATTTCGGAAGGTACTTTAGGTAAAGAAGTAGCCCAGTTTTACAATGATAACGGCTTTGAATCCCTTAAGTCTGGTGATTGGATACAAAAAACTCACAATATGGAGCAGGTCATTAACGGACTTTCTCCATCAAAAAACGAACAGTTCATCTTGCAAGCTTTTACTCGTTCTCAAGTTTTTCGCCATTCTAGTGCCATACTTGTCGAATGGTGGTTTACTAATACATAAATATAATTTAAAGGAGATTGCTCATGCTCTTAAAAATGGCAAGATGGCGATCAAATTAATTGATTGGGATATTGAATCTGACTGGGCTACTCCTTTAGATGAAGCCAGAAAAAAGTTAGGAGTTATAAGTGATGAGTTATGAGTTATAAATTAGCATTTTGGACTCAAAAATCATCAACAAAGAATATACTTTACTTTCTATTGCATGCAGAAAGTAAAAATTACGTCTCAAAAACTACACAGTATTATTCACAACTCATAATTCTTCATTCATAACTATTTTTCACTGATAACTGATAACTGATAACTGCTGCTTGGCGTAAATATTTTTCAGATGCTTTTTAACTGTATTAATGGTGATATAAAGCTCCGAGGCTATTTCTTGGTAAGAATAGTTCGCTCGACGCAATAACCAAACTTGTGACTCCCGTTCAGTTAAATCATATTTTTTCGCTTCTGAAATCGCCATACTTCGGTTTGTCTGTTCTCTATCTTCTAAGGTAACTAGTAAGTAATTGTCACCACTTTGATGTGGTTGTAAACATCTTACTCTAATACGTATTTTTACTTCCGTATCGATCTCAACTTCTGATTCCATAGATATCTTTGTATTCGGGAATAGTTGGCAGTTTTCGCTTAAAGATTGACAAATACGCCGAATTTCCTTGGGGATTGGACCTTCATCAATCTGTGAGGTTAATTGCTCACAAATACAACGCGCACGCTCGTTAGCATGAACTAATTCGCCTTGTGTTGTCACAACCAAAATCCCGTCAACAAAGCTTTCAATTACAGCTTGCATCAGATGCAGTTTGGATACAGGCTGTTTTTTTTCACGTTTTGATTTTTTTTGGTAAAAATTATTTCTATAGGTGGATGCAATATTTCGATTTTGCGCTATGATTGAGAGACTCATCATTTAACCCCTTTAAAATAGTAAAAAATAGTCTTCAATGAAACTCTTTAGCTGCATTGTGATGCTTGAGATTCTGTATTCGCAATGATTGAGCAGCAACTCCGGAAAGAGTTTTGAAGTCAGTGGAGGTACAGTGAAGTTTAGGGAATCTCCCTGAAGTAGAGTGAAGTTTTTCTTAAGCTAAGCAATACAATATGGTCAAAGGATTGATAATGACTGTATTGCTACACCAGCTTAGAAGAATTTACTGGGGAGTTCTACTAAATGGATTTATTGAGCATTGATAAATGGTTTTGTGTCGAACATCAGCGCAGGTATATTTCTCTTTTGAAAGGAAGAGTGGGTTTAACGCGCCGTCGCGCTCAATGTTTTGTGAAGTTGTGGGCGTATTTACTTTTAAAGGGGCAGCAAGAGTTAGGAAAAACCGTTCAACCTTTAACTGAACTCTCGCTACCTGAAGGTTTTGTTTCTTGTACCCATCGAGAAGCCTACGAACTATTTTACGCAGAAGAAGATAGAGGAAGCGAACGTGCTGCGGGAATGATGATTGATAAGTTGGTGGCTTTGGGACTTATTGAAAAAGAATTTGATGGCAATAATATTTGTATTCGCATTTGCTTTACATTGCCAGATATTAATGAATCTAAACAAATTACAGAATCGATAGAACTTGTCATCGATAACTTTAATCCCCGCATTGACGCTATACCCCTTGCGACTTTTTTAGCCCGTAACTACGATTGGATGAACAAAAAAAACACTGCAGCACCGCAGATGATAGCCAGAAAACTGCGTATTTGGGCAAATCTTTATGCAAAAGGCATGCGGGTTTTACGTCGTTGCGATACTCAAGACGCTGTTGGTATTAGCATTCTTTATCCCGTAGCTTCCGAATCTGAGGAGAACTTTTTTCTACCTCCAAGTAAAAGTTTACATCTGAGTACTGCTAGCCAAATCGATCCCTTTGATATTGCAAAACCTGGAGATGAGGATTGCACTTCTGTTTTTGCCCGTAGCTTTCAAATAGATCCTAAGTTTCAAAAGCACGAGAGTTTATGCCAATTTCTAGAGCATACTAAGCAAACTTTAATTAGTATGCAAGAGGATTTTCCCAATCTTTGCGATTTATATACCTTAACCATTAACCCCTTGGGAGAAAGTCTAGCATTAGCCTTGGGTTTTCAGAAAACTAGCCAAGATTTACAAATCTATTGGTTATATATGGCCTTGGATAAGTATTTAGCCCTCGATATTGAACGAGCCGTATCAAATCTTAAACTTAATTGATGTAGTTACTCCTAAGCCTCTGAAATTTAATTTATGAGAATTACATTTTGTTTACATTAGCTGCTTATCCTTATACAGACTGCTTTTCAAGCGATATTTATCCATAATATAGTAGCCTTATATAAAATTTTTTTCTGAAAAGGCTTTACAAACTGAAATATTTATCTTAGTATAAGTACATAGGTTAAAAAACCTACATAATCATTCATTTGATCGCAATTATCTGAACCATGACAACCACATTACAAAGACGCGAAAGCGCTTCTGCGTGGGAACAATTCTGTGCATGGATCACTAGCACCAATAACCGTTTATACATCGGTTGGTTTGGTGTTTTGATGATTCCTACACTGTTATCCGCAATCACCTGTTTCATCATCGCTTTTGTTGCAGCACCTCCTGTTGA
>JBCBQE010000845.1:0-3305 GCA_039820385.1 Cyanobacteria bacterium J06635_10 | reverse complement strand
ATTGTTATCCATGGCTGGGGTTAGTGGTAAACGTCAAGTTGAGCTAGCAGGACAAAAGTTACCTGGAAACGATTTGACAACACTACTGAATCAACCAGAACAAGCTGCCATCAATGAGATACGTGATAGCATTTTATTTACTTATAGCGGTCTAATGACCAATGACAGCGAATTTTTTGGCTTCTTATCCACAGTAAAAAATCGAGATGGGGGAGTAAGAAAAGCCATTAAACAAGCAACTCTCCCGAATATGAAAAAAAGGGGTAGTCTTCGCACAGTTTTTGATGGTCGGTATAAATTTACTCGCTACTTTTCTCCTACTGAACATAACCAGCCATCTAATTTAGAAGATTTATATGCAAGAAACGATTTAGAACTATTCGATTTAGTCGAAGATCCACAAGAAATGACAAATCTTGCTCTAAAAAGGTGTGAAAATGCAGATTTGGTTCTATCCATGAGTCAAAAGCTTGAGCAACGCATTCAAGCAGAAATCGGCAAAGATGATGGAAGCGAACTACCTAAAATACCTAGTATTAATTGGTCACTGACAAAAATAGATTTGTAGTGCGATCGAGTTGGGTAGTAATATGATGTTCGGTAAATCAGTTGCGATTAAACCACGATTTTAATCCAGCAATTAAAACCAGTTAAAACTAGAACTTTTATAGATATACATTAATAAAAGCCCCGATTTTTTTATGGTAAATTGGGGTTTTTGTTTTGATTGTTTTTTAACTTCTTGCTGATGGGTTGAATTCCCCACCGCTCAAAGGTGAACTAATTGGGTTGGGGTTTAAATCCCCATAGATATTCCAGCCTTCTTCCCTCTTCCTTCTTCCTTCTTCCTTCGTTTTAATCATTACCGAAAAGTGCAATGATTAATGGTCAAAACTTACAACAATTATTGTCTGTAACTGTCAATGATTTATCGATTTATTTATTCGATACTAAAAATATAGAACAAAACAAATGAATTTCAGGAGAAAAACAATGGCAATTTTTCAAGAAAGTGAAGGTACTCGTGCAGGACACTCTAACTTAAGAAAAGGTGATACTGGAGTAGAAGTAAAAACATTACAAGAATCACTCAATCTTTTCTTTGGTACCCTACTTAAAGTTGATGGTGTTTTTGGAGATAAAACTGAGGAATTCGTTAAAAAATTCCAATCTGCTTGCAATATTACAGTTGATGGAATTGCTGGACAAGAAACTTGGCTTTGTCTAGACCAAATTAAGTCTCACATTGGAAAATCCCATCCCACTCAACGAGAAGGTGATAAAGGAGATTATGTTAAATATCTCCAAGTTTGGCTCAATGGTTACTACGGTTCTCAACTCGCTGTTGATGGTAATTTTGGTTCTAAAACTGAAGATGTAGTTAAACAATTTCAACAACAGCGTTCTCTTACCGCTGATGGTATTGTTGGTTCTCGAACTTGGAGTCAACTTGAACAACCAAACTGGGATATTTAGTGTTTGGGTTTTGATTCTTTTACTTAAATTTTCGACTTAGGGGATAAACATCCCCAGTCGAACTACTAAACAAATTATTTCCTCCAAAGAACTAAATGAATATTAAACCTTTACCAATTATCATAGTTATTTTTGTGATTTTGTTGTTGTTTATTCCCGGAAAGACATTTGCAGCAACTCAAACCAAACCAGTTATGCTCTCACCAATTAAGGGACAAGAAATCGGCTTTGTTTACGAAGCATTTTTAAATCCAAACCAGGAAGCGGCTGAAGAAGAAGATACACCCCCCTTTGCTCCCAAAGAATTTTTATCTACAGAACCATCTGTACCAAGAAATCAACGTAAATCTCGGGGACACGGAATGCTGAGAATTACCAATGACCTAAGTAAAGCCTATGTGTATGTCAAGACAGAAAATGTCAATTTTGAAGACATTAATATGTTCCATATTCATTGCGGTAGACCAGGTCAACTTGGTCCGATAATAATTGACTTTGGTAATTCTTCTAATATCCAGAAAAATTTTACGGATGGTACTTTTGAAGTAGAACTTAAGAATGAAGATATTGAAAAAGTAATTAATTCTGGACATGGGATTGTAGGTGCTTATACTGCGGGATGCCCAATTGTTCCGGGTACAGTTGATAAAGTCAAAACAATCGCAGGGATGCAACACATTGCTCAAAAAGGTGAACTTTATTTCAATTTACACACTAAAGCTCAAACCTTTTATGGAGATATTCGGGGAAAACTACATCCAGTAATATGAAGTATTAATAGCAATAATAAAGTTACTGCACGAGCGCAGTGGTGTACTGAATGCTAGAACTGAAATTACAGCATATTTCATAGAGATGCCGGTACATTCTCACGAGATTAAAGTCTTATTATTCAAAAAGGTGTAGTCCAGACGGGACTGCACCTGTTTCTGTTTTTGTATGGGGATGTGAGATAAAACGAAGATGGATACAATGGGGATGATTTTACAAGGGATACTTATATTGTTAACAATGGGAATAATTCTGTATATTCTCTATTTTTACTTACATTTGTGGCGACAAAAACGTCATTTATTACAACAACTCCAATTGAAGCAACAGTTAACAGAAAAGACATTTACAGAAATTCACAATGGTCCGATGCAAACCTTGGCGTTTCTCATCAGAGAAGTTGAAATTCATGAAATACCCCAACAAGAATTATTAGAGAATTTACGTGATGTTTACCATTCTATTCTTGTGGATATTGAAAATTTAAATGATAGTAAAAATTAATGAAGGAGGCTGCCCGTTTCAACTCAATATCGCGAACTTTTTACCTTGCTTCTAATTTTGATAAAAACTTCAGGAATTATTGTATCTAGTTTTAAAATATCAGAAATTTGTTCATGGCAACTTGTAGCTATAATTAACCATGCTGTAAACTGTTGAACATTATTAACTCGGATACCAAGGTTTTGGGGTCGTGCTATGGAAAGCATTTTCTGTTCAAACACAACTTCTTCAGCATGGTGCAACTAAAGAAAAAACCGTAATTTATTTTACGAGTATGCTTACGAATCCGATACAAAAATGCTAACAAATGCTAACATTTTCTTCCTGCAACTTCGGGAGAAGTGTCGGCACTATCCAGTCCACAGGCTAACACGCGAGATCTAACCGCTTCTTGTTTTAAGTTATAAGCAGCATTTAAATCTCTGTCACACTCAAACCCACAGTAATCGCAATTAAACAGTCTTTGAGATAGTGATAGAGATGTTTTCTTCAAACCACAGCAAATTAGTCATTGTGGATAGATTTTATCCCAGTAGTAAGACTTGTTCATGCTG
>JBCBQE010000844.1:0-3308 GCA_039820385.1 Cyanobacteria bacterium J06635_10 | reverse complement strand
GTTTGGAAGATTCGCTTCTTCTTCAGCAATTACTTCAAGTTCTAATTCTTGTTCTCTTGTTAAATTCTCATCCATTGTTTTTTCCTCATTAATTACATTAAACATTCCTGTCTTCTACTGCCATCATGGTTTTTGCAATATGATTTTTAGGGGGTTACAATTTCCGTAAAAAAATGGGCAGGCTTATTATAGAGAGATGCCGGATACACCACGAGTTAATTTGTTTTAAAGCCTGCCCGGGCACCCCAAGAAATTTTTTAGAAGAAAAAATTTCTTGGGGTGCCCCTGCCCATTTTTTAAGGCTCCATCTCGGCTTTCGCTATAAGTAATTCCCCATGAATTGACTGGTATAGCAATTACCAAGATTCCGAGAGCGGATTGTTTAATTTACATGATGTTACTGAGCCAGTCCAGCAGACTTAAACTTATGAATTGCAAGACTTATAAGCAATTTCTGTTTGCTAAATCACTCCAGTTTTTTGTGCCGTTTTACTTGTCAAAAAAATAAATCACGCTATCATGAAAAATCAGAATGAAGGTGATTTCTATCCATAATTTTCTCTAATGACGGGCGGTTTGTTTTACGCGTTACTCTCTTTTTTTAAAACTATATTTGAAGAGTGTCAATACTTTTTCAAGAGTTTAAATCACATAATTCCATGAATTATGCTCGTCTGATTTTTGGTATTAAATTATTAGAAAATAATCTTTGACTGCAATCATGTTAATTTTTGTTAAAACAAATAGATTTATAAGGGTTGGTTTGCGAAAAAGCTGTTTGAGCAACGTAGTAACTAAGTGATGATATTTAAAACAAAAAATGAAACTCGGGTATTGTTTTTACCGGAGTAATATTTGTCAACTTAAATACTTATCATATTTTTCTCTAAAAAACAGTCCCCTTAAAGGGGTAAATGCTCGCGAAGTATACAGGGAGGAAACAATGAAGTTAGCGACTAGCTTGTACTTAACCCAGGAGCAACGCCAGGTATTGGAAAAACATTTAGAAACTAATTTACGCCGTGAATTTCGCCGTCGCATTCATATTATGCTACTTGCGGATGCGGGTGAATCTCAGGCAAACATATGTAAAAAATTGGGTTGTTCTCAAGAAGCTGCACGATACTGGATTTTTATGGTCAAAACAGGTAAATTTTATAAATGGAATGATTCTCCCATCGGACGACCTAAGGTTGTTAACGAAGAGTATCTTCAACGTTTGAAAGAACTTGTAACTAATAGTCCCCGAGAATACGGTTATCCATTTGAACGTTGGACGGCACAATGGTTAAATAAACATCTTGCTAAAGAATTAGGGATTAGTTTTAGTAACTATCACATTACTCGTTTACTCAAGTCAATGGGACTTTCTACCCGGAGTAAAAATAAATCAGAAGTATCCTCTAAGACAGGAGTTACATGATTTTACGTTTTCGTTTTATACAAATTCATTCCCCCGTGTGTTGACACTGAGTAGTTTGCTCCATGGAATTATCGGCTGTGGCTACAGATGGATTGTTTGTAAATATGATTTCGCCAAAATCGTTTAATATCCAGCCTGTAGCTTCTACAATACCTTTGGGTTTTTCTATAGTTGTGTTTATGCCGTTATCTCTATGAGAGAAACTGTTTTCAATCAAAGGTTGTAAATTTACCCAGTCAACTCGCACGGTGGAGGGTGTAAGAAAGTCTTCTGGTAAGGGTGGTAAGCCACCACGCCCGACGATCAAAAATTGATTTTGAGCATAACCCTGACTATAGCAGCCTTGGGCTAATTCAGTTTTAATAGGTATGGATGGTAACTCGACTGCTTCTGAGGTAGGGTTGATATTGTTCGTATTAATTTCTACGGTACCATCTATACCTAATTCAGAGCTCGCACTAATATCGCTGGAAAGTGGAGTTGCTTCTTCTCGAAACTGAATGCCAAATATACCAGAGGCGTTAATTTCAATATTGCCACCTTTTCCTTCAAAAGCATTAGCGGTAATGTCGCTATTTTCATTTTGGATAGCAACTATAAAACCATCAGGGGCGTTAATGATAATATTACCACCGTCTCCACTTGCACCTAGCTTACCTGCGGTGGTAGAAATTCGGCTACCATTGCGTAATAGTAAAAGTTCTTTTAAATTCAGGATGATATTACCGCCCTTTCCCGATTCAGTTTGAGCTTCAATATCGCTATTATTTAAGAAAATTTTATCACTATTAACAATCAGTTTCCCAGCTTCACCCTCTCCACTAGAACTACTATTTATACCTGCATTTTCTTGCACTCGTGAGTTTTCTAGTTGTAGTAATGAGGCATTAATGGTAATTTTTCCGGCATTTCCTCCACTTTTTGTATCGATTCCAATTCCTCCTCTATTTCGCAAAATTACTTCAACTGCAGCGATCGTTATTTCTCCGGCATTGCCCTCACCACTGGTGACACTGCCCAAACTGTTTATTGTACCAGGATTATTATCTATAAATTGAGGTTCGTTTTCAAATAAAATAGATTTAGCTATGATTTCAATCTTCCCGGCATCACCTGTTGAATTTTTTCTGGTATTTGTATCAATATTGGAACCATTCTTAAAAGTGATTTGATTGGCTTGGAGTGTGACAACTCCTGCTATTCCTTTACCAAGTGCATTCGCTGCGATCGTACTATTATTTCGCAAAATAATCGAATCAGCATGAATTTTTATACTTCCGGCGTTTGCTTGAGAGTCTAACTTTTGTGCATTAGAAGCAATTGATGCTTTATTTTCTAATACTAGGGAATCAGTATTTATAGTGATATTACCAGCATTGCCTTGCCCATTGGAGTTGCCCTTCAAAGTAGCATTCCCCCCAATAAATATCCGATCGATCGCATTTACAACGATATTGCCAGCTTTACCATTGCCTTGAGTTATCGTAGAGAAGACACCATTTTGTAATGATATTGAATGAGCATTAAGGATGATGTCGCGAGCATCACCCGAGCCTTGTGTAGCGCTTTGAATTCTGCCAAATTCTACATCTAAATTATCTGCTTCAAGTAAAATAAATCCACTGTTACCATTACCTTTTGTTTCGCTATTTATAGCCCCACGTTTTACTGATAAAGAATTGACTTTAATATTGATGTTTCCAGTATTACCATTACCATTGGTTTTGTTATCGATTCCACCTTGAATAGAAAGTGAATCAGCATTAATATTAATATCACCACTATTGCCAGCACCATCGGTCTTTTTGACAATACCACTATCATCAACTATTACTGAACCTGCTGTGGCGATCGTAATTGGTTCTGAATCATTTGTACTTGTATT
>JBCBQE010000843.1:0-3312 GCA_039820385.1 Cyanobacteria bacterium J06635_10 | reverse complement strand
TTCAAATAAAGTACGCAAGGAAATCTCAATTTGAAAGGCTTGCTGTAGACGAGAAACAACTTGAGTAGGGAGTAGAGAATGACCACCCATCTCAAAGAAGTTGTCATAAAAATCGAAGGATGCTCAAGTTTGAGAACTTTGGCAAAGATACCCGTAATTATTTCTTCAATGGTCGTACGCGGTTTAATAATATCATGAGTAGTGTCTTGCACAGATAGGGCAGGCATAGCCTGATGGTTGACTTTACCATTTTCTGTTAGTGGCAAAGCCTCTAAAACCACAAAGGCAGAGGGCACCAGATACTCAGGCAACTGCTGTTTGAGGAAGTAGCGCAACTGTTTAACATCGAGTGTGTGATTGTTTAAGGCAACTACATAGGCAACCAAGCATTTAGACTCTAGTTCAAAAAACAGCAAATTAGCTCTTCTATTCGGTGGTGGTTGCGGTTGGCGATCGGCGAACCGACTATGATATCCTCCTGTCGGGTATGGCGGTACAGTAATACTTTGAATCCTGCCAACAAGGTGATAAACACCGTAGCCCCCTGTTTTTGGCTCAGAGTTTTAATTTTAGTGGTCAGTTCTTTGGACAAATGTAGAGCAATATTTCCTCCTTGATAATTTCTAGTTTCCTGGGGAGGATAATCAATCGTTAGCTGCTGTAATACTGGTAAATTGCCAGCTTTTTGCTGCTTCGAGTAACTCAGTTGCTTTTCTAAGAGAACTCCATCAAGGCATTGTCCCTGCCAGCGAGCAAAATCTGCATATTGGATTGGTAAGCTTGGCAAAAAGCAAGGCTTTTGAGAATCAGCTGCTTCACACAGAGAAATCAGTTCTTTAATAAAAATGCCGATGGACCAGGCACCAAAAATTATATGATGGAAAATTACCAGCAACACATGAGTGAGATCCTCTAGCTGCAAAAGTTTAAAGCGAATTGGAGGACCATTTCCAAGGTCAAAGGGTTTCATCCCTTCTTGGCTTGCTATGGATTGTACGTTAGCATTTTGTTCTTTTATAGTGGTTGCTGCACGTAAATCTACAACAGGAATGGTAACTCTTTGATTTTGTGCGATCGCCTGTACTGGAGTGCCGTTTTCTGTGGAAAAAGTCGTCCGTCGAATCTCGTGGCGTTGGATAATTTCACTTAAGGCAAACCCATGGGCTATTAAATTTAGTTCTCCAGTAATTTGTATTAAGTTAATATTGCCATTCGGTAAATAACGCACCAGATCTCCAGTTTGGTAAAACAGCCCTTTACCAAAGGGATTAGAAACAAACTTTTGTGCTGTTAAGTCCTGAGGATTGAGATAATCTCGTGCCAGATTTGCCCCTCCAATAAATAAGAATCCCGGAACACCAATGGGAACCGGCTGGCAATGCTGGCCTAAAATGAAAATTTGTGTATTAGCTATAGGTTTGCCAATTGGAGGATAAATAGGCCAAGTATCTAGCGACCCTTTGAGTGTATACTTTATAACTATCGATAATGCTTCCCCACTACAAAAGCCTCGCTTTAAGCAACTGCAATTGTCTAAGTTTGATTCTTGCAGAAACACTTGAAGCATGGATGGGACAAAATGTATTGTCGTAATTTGCTGGCTCGAAATTAAGTTAACTAAATAACTACTTTCCTTATGTGCCTGCTCGCTCTCCTCCATCATCAGTGTCAAATCTAACCTAGCTGTCTGTGTCTCTGGAGTGAATCGTTTAAAACTCACTCCTGGTAGCACTAGCGGCTCTTTTGGCACATTCTGCAACACGAGCATTACCTGATACAGCGGCGAGTAACTTAAAGAACGCTCGGGTTGTAAAACTTCTACTATTTGCTCAAACGGCACATCCTGATGAGCATACGAGAGCAGAGTCACGAACCGTACTTGCTCGAGCAACTGTACAAAACTCGGATTGTCCTCAAAGGGCACTCGCATCACCAATAGGTTGGCAATAAAGCCTATCAGCGGTTCAATTTCTGCACGGTTACGGTTAGCGATCGGCGAGCCAATCACAATATCCTCTTGAGCACTGTAGCGATATAGTAGAGTAGAAAATGCTGCCAGCAGGGTCATAAACAGCATTGCACCAAAACCTTGGCTAAGTGAGCGCAACTGTTTGACCAACCACCGATCTATAACAAATGTCTGAGCCTCACCCAGATCGCTTTGCACCGATGATCGCGGGCGATCGCTTGGCAACTGTAGCATAGAAGGGGCACCTGCTAAATGTTCCTGACCATAAGAAAGTTGCTCAGAGAGCGACTCACCATTAAGCCTCGGACTTTGCCAATAGGCATAGTCAGCGTACTGGACGACAAGCTCTGGTCTTTTATATGGTTTACCTTGACTAAAACTTTGATATAAAGTGGAAAGTTCTTGAATAAAAATATTTATAGACCAATAATCGCAAATTATATGGTGCATCACAACCAATAGCACCCATTCTTGAGGTCTTTCATCAATCTCAGGCTTGGGTAGCTCTATAGTCGTTTGAGAGCGTTGTAGCTGTCGCAATCCTGGTTTTTTGAGCTTAAATTCAATGCGCCCTAGGGTAGAGACTATTACTCCTGATAATTGATGGGGATCGTAGACTTCACTTTGACCGGGTTGCATGTTCAATGTAGCGTTTTTATGGGGAACAACATAACCTACCAACCGTTTTTTATCCCGTGACTCTCCAACTACAGTGACTACTGCCTCTTTTACTGTAGGATATTGCCTTAATACCGCTTCAATTTCACCAAGTTCAATGCTGTACCCATTAATTTTTACCTGAAAGTCTTCTCTATTAAGAAATTCAATATTGCCATCTGGTAAATACCGTCCCAAGTCACCCGTTTTGTACAATCGCCCTTGAGTAACCGGATGGGTGATAAAGCTTGCTTGGGTCTTCTGTTTATTTTTCCAGTATGCTTGAGCTAGTCCTATACCCCCAATATAAAGCTGTCCTGGCACCCAAATTGGACCAGGCTGCATCAAATCATTAAGTATATAAAATTGTTGGTTTCGCAAAGGTTTACCATAAGGATCGACCTCTTCAATTGGATGATAAATTGACCAAATCGAAGCTTCAGTTGCTCCTCCAAGGCTCACAACCTCTACATCTGTGACTAGAGTTTTTATTTGTTCTGGCAAACTCAGAGGCATCCAATCCTCACTCAATAAAGCTAATTGTAATGATTTTTTGTTTTTCCAGTTACATATTCTACCAGCATTTGCATAAAATTCGGAACCGAATTCCATAAGGTAAATTGATGAGAGGTCATCAATTCTAACCAGTGAGATGGATATTGACTTGTCTCTGGTTATACTCTCAC
>JBCBQE010000842.1:0-3314 GCA_039820385.1 Cyanobacteria bacterium J06635_10 | reverse complement strand
ACCGTGGCTAGGGTTAAGAATGAGTTGAAAGGGAACGCTGTACGTTTCGATAAGGCGACGAATATAGGCAATGAATGAGAGTGTGAAGACTTAGTATTAGTCGAGAAATAATTAAGGCTAGACAGATATCGCAGTTTGCTTCTTACAGATATAATGACTCGGCAAATTTTTAGTTATTAATTGCAATGGAATTAGTGGTTTGTGCGATTGGTATTGAGTGCATCTAAACCTCTATCCAGGGTGATTCGATTATTATCTACCGCACTATTTTAAGCAATAAAGAAACGCAGATTACCGCAATTGAATGCAATCTATATTGATTGGATAATCATTGTGGAAGAATATTTCGCTTGGGCGAATTTGGGTGCATTTTCGCCTTGTATTGTTGTACTTGGAGGTGTATTAGTTTAGTTCTGTATTATGACTAGTTTTTTAGGGGTTCGATCGAAACTAAATCATATTTATTTTTCTTTAGTACATCGCGGTGGAAATAAAGCAACTATTTATAAAGCGTCAAAGCTAGAAAAAATAATACTTCGCCAAAGGCGCGGTTTATTTTGACTTTTGAGGAATGCCCAGCGGTACTAGGCAAGCATTTTACTGCGGGAATTTTTGGCAGTTGATTTATACTTTTTGATAAAAGGCATTAGATATACTTAAGTATTTTAGGACAGTACAACACTTTTAATCTACAATTAAGTGTAAAATGTAACGCTAGTGATAAATTTAGGTATAAGAAGAATGGCTGACTCAAATAAAACTCGTTTATTGTTGGCTTTGTGGGCATTAGGAGGAGCAAAGCAGGAAGTCAAAAAAGGCAAACTTACCAAGCGAATTGTACCTAAAGGTAAGAAAATAGCAGATTATCAAGAAATTTTTCATGAACTTAAGGAAGAAAATGCGATCGCAGTTTCCAAAAAAGGATTTTCTTTGGTATCTCCAAAAGGTTTAGAACTTTTGAGTGAAGGTTTGAAAAGTCCTGATTTTGTATTTGAAGGCACAATTGTGGGAACTTGGGCAGCGAATGCTTTACTCGAATGGATAAAAGATATTGATGACAATGGGAGTGGAGTATCTGCACCACAGAGTCAGGAAGTAGAGAATGGGAAATCTTTAAGCGAAGATATCGCTTCTTATGAAAAGTTTAAGGAAATTACCTTGGAAGTTTATGACAAGTTGAACCAAGATGAAAAGTTGAATAATCTAGTACCCATTTATCAAATCCGCAGACAGATTGGCTCGCGCGTTAACCGTGAATATTTCGATTCATGGCTGCTAGAAATGCAAGCTAACGATATCTTACAACTACAAGGTGGCAGTCTACCAGATAACGATCCAACAAAAATAAAAGATTCTATCGAAACTGAATTAAGTGGATTACGTTGTTATGCCAAGCTTTTAAACTCATAAAAGAGTTTCACGTAAATTGTTTTGACAATAGTCGATAACTTGTACTTAATTCATCCTAAACTAATGCTTAGCGACGAACTCATTAATGCTATCGAAAACCACAATCCATTTGAAGGGCGTTTAGTAGTAACAAGCCAAGATATTTGGGGAACGGGTTTTCCAGACGTTTCCAGTTTAAATGCTCACGCCTCAGATACTGTTTATAATGCTATAGATAAAGTTCGTAATGGTCAACGGCAGGTAGTTGGCATCACTATCACAGCTGAAAAAGGTTTAGGTAAAAGCCATCTAATAAGTAGAATTCGCCATCGTCTTCAGGTTGATGGAAGTGCTTTGTTTGTTTATATGGCTCAAGTTGGAGATTTAGATGCAATTAAACCCGAATTTTTACGTAGATTAGCCTATAGCCTCAAAAATATTGGAAGCCAAGGTGTGAGTCAATGGCGAGAATTGGCGACAGCTTTGATTAATGAAGCATATAACCAAAATCAAAGTTACACCCCCGAACAAATGGTTAGCCAATTTTCTGAACTGCTAACCAAAAATCCTAATGTTGTTGATAGTTTCAGCGATAAAATATTAGACATCAAACCCGATATTGAAAATCCGGACATCATAACTGCAATATTATGGACACTTTCTTCTTCGTCTCGTGACGAACGCAATGCGATAAAATGGCTTTCTGGTGGAGAATTACCACAGTCAAGAGCAGATGCGATGGGTTTATCAAACCCTAGCAAAAAGAATAGAGAAGCTGAAGCATTTAATACAATTCGTCAAATTCTCGACTTAATTAGCGATTACAAACCCATCGTAATTTGTTTTGATGAATTGGATGTTGCAGAACTTAATGATGCAGGATTTACCAAATCACAGGTTATAGCGAGTTTAGGTAAAGACTTATATAACAGTATCAAACGTGGTGTTTTACTAACAGCAATGTATCCTAATACCTGGAACGAGCAGATTAGAAGCTTATCTTATGCTGAAGCTGTTGTAGATAGAATTGGTGAAAGAATTTTAGAGTTAAACCATCTAAATTCTGATAATGTAATTACTTTAGTTTCTCAATGGTTGATAGATTTTTACGAACGACAGGAACTCACAGCACAAATTCCTCATCCACTATTTCCATTTGAAGAAGAAAAACTCAGAGAATTTGGTAAGGAAAAACCAATTGTAAGAGGAGTTTTAAAGTGGTGTGCAAAAAATTGGAAAGTTCCGGATAAATCTCCAGAAATAACAATATCCCCACCACCAAAGCATCCTGTAGAATCTGCTTATAATAAGGAACTAACAGCCCTTGATAGCAATATAGAAGATTATATAGAAGATAACACTCTACTTATTAAATCTCTACGATTTAACTTTGAAAAATTAATTGGAGAAACATTAGAAGGAGTAGAAATAGAAAAAATAGCCGACATTAAAGCTGCTAAAAAGGATAAAGGCTACATCCAATTCAAAATTATCGGTAAGGAGGATGGTAAAACAGTCAAAATCGGAGTTGCTCTTCTTGAAGGATTTACTGGTAATTCTCTCCTAGCTGGATTAAGACGTTTAATTAATTACAAAAAATTCGATCTGACTCGTGGTTGCTTAGTTCGTTCTAAAAAAGTAAGTCGTGGAACTAAAACGGAACAGTGTTTAAATCAACTTTTATCACCATCATTAGGTGGTGAATGGGTATTGTTGAAACCTGAAGAGATAAAGCCGTTATTAGCGATTCATTTTGTGATGAATAGTCGTGAAGATTATGAATTAAGTGAAAATCAAATTATCGATTTCATCGTCGAAAAGCGGATAGCTATTGATAATTATTTGATCCGCGAAATTCTTAGCGATCCATCTGGCGAGATTCCTTCTGAAGCTGTTGATGAAGATAGCTGAAAGCATCATACAAA
>JBCBQE010000841.1:0-3316 GCA_039820385.1 Cyanobacteria bacterium J06635_10 | reverse complement strand
ACAATCGTGCTTCTGCCAATTAGTGTTGCTGCAGCAGTTTGGATGGTACCAGAGCATCCGTTACCGAAGCCTAATAGTACATTGGCTAAGACATAGAGCCAAAAGTTACCTGGTTGGATCCAAAATACAAGTAACAGAATGATTGAGAAATAAACTCTAGCAATAACAAAAGTCCGGTGCTTCTCAAACCTGTAGCTCAATCGAATCCAGGCTGGAACGCTAAGAAAACAGGCTATAATATATATTAACAGCATCAGACTTACCCACTGGGAAAGACCCATGACATGGCTGGCGAAGAAAATATACATCGAACTAATAATTCCTAGAGCCATCCCATTCAATAAATCTGCCGCAAGCAAACGTATCAACAGCTTATTTTTCAACACAATAGAAGTTGCTCGCCGCCAACCTATCTGAACTTGTTTCGGTAGCGGATGCTCTGGTACCATCCAAACTGCTGCAGCAACACTAATTGGCAGAAGCACGATTGTAAACCAACCCATAGCAGCAACTTTCATCGCGCTGTCGCCATCCGAAGTCTGCTCGATAATCGTAGGAAGTATCAATACCGCTAACGATCCGAAAATATTAGCAAACTCTCGCCAGCCTTGAATTCGCGATCGTTCATTATAGTCAGATGAAAGCTCCGCACCCCAAGACATGTGGGAAATAGTCAGTAAAGTCCAACCGACATAAAGCAGTATCATCCAAAACAGAAGATACATACCTGTAACGGTTCCTTGGGGCATAAAAATTTTGTAAACGCACAACATTAAGATGGGAGCGGAAAGAATAATCCAATGCCGCCGTCTTCCTAAACGAGTTTCGATTTTGTCGCTGAGAATACCGAGAATTGGATCGGTGAAAATGTCCCAAAAGCGGGTAATCATAAAAATGCTACCCACTACCGAAAGACCTAGTCCCATTTCATTGGTATAAAATGGTGGCAGATACACCCCAAGTGGAAGACTGAGAGCGGCAATAGATATTGCTGGAGAAGCATAAGCAGCAATGGTTCGCTTCCTAAGATTCATCTTGTTGTTCGTCTGAGTTTTTAGCACGCTGATTTGTATGAAAAAACCTTATTTCGTTTAAATTAAACTAAACTAGAAGCCGTTTGGGAAATTTGCGCCATTTTCACATCACTTAGTGACATCAAAATATCTCGGCGTACAGGTTTCACGGGCTTGCTATCCGCTAATTCTAACTGTCAACGGCACAGTATATTTAGCAAAACCAATTTCATCTCAAACAAGTAAGTCGGTAAAAATATATATTATTATGTAATGTAATAAAAAAATCGCACTTCCAGTGAACTGCGATAAGCATTCTCTTAGAGACGCTTAGCGAATGGCATGCGCGAAGCCATCGCTTTCATTTGACTTTTGCTCGCCGGAGGCGCGGTATGTTTTGACTTTTGACTTCCAAGAAGCGGTTGCTGCCGATTTACTTGGTTATTTATCTATCAATACCAATATTGGCATCCATCATCAAAGTTGGTTTAGCGATCGAATCTTTGACAATATCGTGCAATTCTGGATTTTTGGCTTGTAATTCTTCTAAAGTAATGTCTTGTGCCAAAATTTTGCCATCTTTACTGTAAATTGTATAAGTTTTATCGACATTCATCGAAATTCTTCCATTTCTGGTTTCAATGTAACCAAAACCTGGAGAATCAGAAACATTCTCCACTTTGTTTTGCTGTACAATTAATTCAGATTTTCCCAACACTTTTTTATTACAAATTATGGGAAGTAAAGCTATTGATGCAGCTAGTAATCCCAAGGGAATAGCTTTATTCATTTTTTTACCTATTTTTTACAAGCTACAATGAATTCAATATCAAAAAGATTTATGTAAAAAATTGTAATGACAAAGATTTTACATAAGTCCTGTAATTATAAAAGCTATTCCCAATAGTTGAGAGTATCCCTCCATCAATTTAACCAATGATGCTGCTAAAGAAATCCAAAGTCTCTCTCAAGACTTTGATGAAAATATCGATTTCTTCAGTGGTATTATAAAAAGATAAACTAGCTCTTGCGCTGCCAGGAGCATCTAAAATCCGGTGTAATGGTTGAGTGCAGTGATGCCCAGAGCGAATTGCCACACCTTCATTATCCAACAAGGTAGATAAATCGTTGGGATGAACTTCTCCTGCCGTAAATGAAGCTAATGCAGCCCTACCATAACCTTTATTATCAGGTTTGGGACCATAAAT
Source organism: Cyanobacteria bacterium J06635_10 (assembly GCA_039820385.1). GTDB lineage: Bacteria > Cyanobacteriota > Cyanobacteriia > Cyanobacteriales > Nostocaceae > Rivularia. The sequence continues at coordinate 1,095 of JBCBQE010000841.1, read as the reverse complement.
TATTAATTCTGGTATTTTTTCTAATTGTTCAAATAAATAACCAGTTAATTCGGATTCATAAGCATAGATTTTATCCATACCAATATTATTAAGATAATCCACCGCCGCACCTAAAGCGATCGCCTCTCCAATTGCGGGGGTACCTGCTTCAAATTTATGTGGTAATTCTGCGTAGGTTGAGTGGTCTAAAAAGACATCCGCAATCATTTCTCCACCACCAAGAAATGGTGGCATGGATTGCAAATTTTCTAACTTACCATACAAGAATCCAATACCCGTAGGAGCGCACATTTTATGTCCGGAAGCAACCAACCAATCGCAGTTAATTTGCTGCACGTCAACGGGCATATGAGGTACGCTTTGGCAGGCATCAATTAATACTTTTGCTCCCTTACCACGAGCTAATTGACAAATTTCTGCCACTGGATTGATACAACCCAAGGTGTTAGAAACATGAACTATTGATACCAATTTTGTGCGATCGCAAAGCAATTGCTTAAACTGTTCAATATCAAAAGTTTCCTCGGGTGTCAATTCAACAAATTTCAACAACGCACCAGTTTTTTGAGCAACGAATTGCCACGGGATAATATTACTATGGTGTTCCATCACCGAAAGAATTATTTCATCCCCCGGTTTTAAGTTGTTCATTCCCCAACTGTAAGCAACCAAGTTTATCGCTTCAGTTGCGTTGCGGGTAAAAACTATTTCTTCGCGAGATTTAGCATTGACAAACTTAGCAACTTTATCTCGTGCTGCTTCGTATGCGTCTGTCGCTTTAGCGCTGAGGTGATGTGCGCCACGATGTACGTTAGCATTGTACCCTTCGTAGTAGTTACGAATAGTATCAATTACAAATGAAGGCTTTTGAGATGTGGCGGCATTATCTAAATAAATTAAAGGTTTACCATTAACTTCTTGGTTTAATATAGGGAAGTCTTGGCGAACTAGATTTGCAAGGGTTTTTTCCTGGATTAAAGTCATGGATTAATTCGTAATTCCTAATTCCTAAACCGTTTTTGATTAACTCCTAAACAGGTTAAAGATGATAATTATTGTGCATCTAAATCTTAACAACCAACAACCAACAAAGTT
>JBCBQE010000840.1:0-3327 GCA_039820385.1 Cyanobacteria bacterium J06635_10 | reverse complement strand
CGATCGCGATGTTTCATGCCGATGAAATTAACGAAGAAGCTGTTCTCTTTGCCAATTGGGCATACATGACTTTACATAATGCTATTGTTCCTCATCGCTATACAATAGCTGCATCTCCTCTATCGTGGCTCTTGCAGTTACCTTATTCTGTGGAAATTCTGGCTTCTACGGAAGCTGATGGAGAAATTTTAACCGAGTGTTCCTGCACTTGTATCAACTACAAGGATTTTGAAACCAAAAAAATTCGTCGCTCATTTACCTGTCAGTTTCACCCAGAGCTACTGTTCGATTTGCAAGATATTGGCAAACGTTCTGCTCCTTCTTATGATGAACTTAAAAAGAGTGATGGAATGCGTTTGTTAGCTCGATTACTTTATGAAGGCATGCAAGAATGACACTCTCCGCGGATTTTTCCACGGAGATTCTTGGTTCAACGAGTCCACTTAGATTAGCTCCCTTGCGGTATCTAGTCCAGAGGTGGTTCTCTCCTCAAGCTTTAACTTTCCGAGTGCCCCTCGGTAGTTGGATTACTCCAAAATTTGTTTTACTTAAATTCTGTGTCGCCTAGTCCCCATGTAAGCGAAGCTTTCCCGAAGGATAGATTTTACCTATTCCTGGCAAGAAACTAGAACTATGGAATAGAACCCATATCTTCAATTGTCAAGGTACAGATTGCCGCTAGGCATTTGGGTTTTTATACAGGTTCATTACCGTTCCTGTTGGTGTTATTCTATCACGAAAGGTTAAAACCTTTCCGCTTACTTTCATCTCCGTGGATTTTTCCACGGAGTTTTAGTCTAACGACTCACTTAGTGAACAGTTTTGATTTTTATAAAGTCTAGCCAAGATTTTATAAGAAAGAAGGAAAGAGACAGGAGGTTTGAGCGGGGATACAATTTCTTTTTCTTCTAAACTTATATGAGTATAATTTCCCGCCGTCATCGGGTGTAAGATTTAGGTTGGAATCTCACATCCCCATACATAATCCAACCGCTCAAACCCTCTTCCTTCTTCCTTCGTTTAAATGTCAATTAAACTTGCAGCATCTGTATCTAATAATAAGCTTGCTTGGGATTGCTTGCGAAGAATGGAAGCTGGAAATCCTTCGCTAATCTCTCCTTCTAACATCTGCTTTATTACTTTGGCTTTACGTTTTCCTGGTGCGAGACAAATAATTTTTTTCGCAGCACAAATAGTGGGAATTGTAAGGGTAAAAGCGTATCGAGGTACACTTTCTAAATTAGGAAAATTACCGCTCTCTAATTGTTGCTGACGGTTAACTGAATCTAACTTTACCAATTTAATCATGTAAGGGTCATTAAAATCTGCAACACTTGGTTCGTTGAAGGCTAAATGTCCGTTATCTCCTATTCCTAAAAAACACAAATCAATCGGTTGTGCTTTTAATAATTTAGAATAGCGATCGCACTCTTGTAATGGCTGTAGCGTATCGCCTTCTATATAGTGAAACAATGAAGGAGAAATACGCTTCTCTACACGCTCTTTCAAGTAATATCGAAAGCTTGATGAATTATCGCCAGATATACCTAAATATTCATCTAGATGAAAACATATAATCCGCGACCAGTCAATATTATTTAAATTCGTTAAAGCATCGAGAAATTTAATTTGGGAATTACCCGTCGCAAACAATACAGTGGCGGTTTGTTTCTGCTGGAGTATTAGTTGTAAATACTCTTGAACGATGGTTGCAGCGGATAAAGCAAGTTCAGTTTCCGACTTATAAATCTGAACTCCTAGGCTATCAACGCGAAAATCTTTTTTAGCGTTTGACATTTGATAACAAAGAAATTTTTTGAGTTAAGTAAACGGGTAAGGGTAGATTTTTGTGTCCACCCATACACGCGCTAGTTACCATAGGTTGTCAGATTTTATTAGATTTCATTATAGTTTTTTGTATGCTTCAATGCAGTGATTATTACGAAAACGCACAAAATAATGTAAGCTATTTTATTAAAGTTTATATTTATTTACATTTAAAGAGAAGAAATTATGTTGACTGCAATTTTGTTTGATTTAGATGGAACAATTGTTAACACAGACCCAATACATTATCAAGTTTGGCGAGAGATTCTACTTGAATATCAGATAGAAATTAACGAAAAAATATATAAATCAAATTTTAGTGGTAGGTTAAATCCAGAGATTATTCAAGACGTATTACCACAACTATCGGCAGCAGAAAACGAAAATTTAGCTGAAGAAAAAGAGGCAAGATTTCGCCAACAAGCATCATTACTTAAACCTATCAAAGGATTTACACAATTATTAGCATGGAGTGAAAAGCATCACCTCAAACGTGCTTTGGTTACCAATGCTCCAAAACTAAATGCATATTTTATGTTGGAAGCTTTGCAATTAAAAGAAGCTTTCGATACCATTATTTTAGCTGAAGAAGAAGCTGCTGCTAAACCAGATCCTACGCCTTATAAAGTAGCATTGGAAAGATTGGGAGTTAATGCACGACAAGCTATAGCCATAGAAGACTCTCCTTCGGGAATACTTTCGGCAATCAACGCAGGTATCCGTACTTTCGGTATGGCTTCGACTCAAACTCCGGAAACTTTACGCGAGCTTGGCGTATTTATGGCAATTTCCGATTTTGCAGATTCGCAGTTGTGGACTTTTTTGGATTCTCAGTTGGATGGAAAAACCAATATTTAGTACTCAATAATATAATTGAGGTTTTTGAGCGTTGCACAATTACGATTTAAACTCAAATTGACCTACAATTTCCGCAAAAAAATGGGGCAGCCTTAAATATCGAAAATACTCTGACACAACGCTGCCATGCTTGTAACAAGGCTGCCCCATTTTTTAAGGTTCCATCTCGTGACGGGCACCCATAGGAATTTTTTTCTTCTAAAAAAATTCCTATGGGAACCCTTGACTAGAAAATAAAACGGATACAAGCCCCCGGATTTATCCGTGGAAGAAAAAAATATTTTCCTAACGTCATTCATGCCAAGCTAGGGAGGTACCCCTCGATTCGGGCAGGTGGGTACTTGATAACTGATAACTGAATTGACGGGTACCCATGACAAAGCAAATAGAGGCACACCGCTACGGTGGGCTTTCTTCAATGCCGGAATGCCAGACTTTTAACGGGTACCCTAGATAATTTTTTTCTCCTAAAAAAAATATCTAGGGAGCCTTTAATTTGCTGTTGTGCATTTTTTATGGAAGACAATTAAATTTTAACTTAAACATATGGGTTTAATTCCCCACCGCTCAAAGGTGAAATAATTGGGTTGGGGTTTAAATCCCCATAGATATTCCAAACAACTTCGGCACTTCGGCTCTTCC
>JBCBQE010000839.1:0-3346 GCA_039820385.1 Cyanobacteria bacterium J06635_10 | reverse complement strand
CAGATTGTGTGGTTTTACAGATAAGTTAATATCTCACAAGACTAAGTTATTCGGACGTAAAAATAAACAATCTGTATATTTTCGTAATGTCTCCATTACATATTTCAACAAACTTCTCTCCATCAAAACCTGTTAAGAATGAACGTACTCCTGGGTCAAGAGCTATCATGGTTTGCTTATGTGATACTAATGGTATAAACTCTTCTGGAAATATGGCAAACCAACGTTTCTTGTCATAAACTAATTGAGTTGAAGCATTCCATGAATTGCAACGAATTGCAGTTTGAAATGACTTATCTTTTTGCTTAATTTTAACTTCAATATCCGCAGTAGGTAATGATTCGCTTGCTTTAAATTCTAATCCTTTGACTAGATATGGATACCAAGTACCATTTGAATAGTTTTCAGGTTGAAATTTTATAGTTCTTTTAGCATCTCTACAACTTCTAAACCTACCTGCACAACTTTGTGTAGTTCCCGACTTGAGACTATCAAAAAAAGCTTTATGAGCATCTAATACTGCTTCTCCTTTTGGATTGTAAGGACATTCTTTAACCCAATCAGGAGAATTTCCAAGTATTACTTTTCTCAAATCATATTTAGAAACTTTGCCATGTTTTCTAAGATAAGCAATCGCCTCATTGTAGCAATATTTAGTTGTTGCTAACCATTTTTTCCAAATTTGATGGAGTTTTTCTTCTGGGTAAATCCTAATATGGCCGCGATTTCAGATTTATATTTTCGCAGCCCGTATAATCTTGCTGAAAAACAGTGGAGGATGGCAAGGATGTCTTCAACCATTTCTTCATGGGGAGATAACTCAACTTTGTTGAGAACCACGATTTCGCAAGAGTTTTTGGAACATAACCAGGCGAAGAAATCGAAGCCAAATCTTGCGAATCTATCTTTATATGCGATAACAATACGTTCGATATCTCCTGACATAACTCGTTCCAATAGGGCAAGAAACTTTTTTCTTTTGTAGTTGAGTCCCCCTCCAACTTCTGCAACAACTTCTGCTGTAGGGTAAAAAGATTGGAGATAATCACATTGACGTTGTAAATCTTCTCTTTGTTTGGGGCTTGATACTCTGGCCTAGGCAATAGTAAGTCGAGAAGACTTAGTTGTAAATGTGCTGATGTCGTAGCGTCTTTTACCTCCGGGAGTGCGGAAGGCTTGGATTTTACCTGCCTCTTCCCAACGTCGCTTTCTTTCGTTCGTTAACCCCAAGAGTTCTAGCTGCATCCCTTGGTGAAACATATTTATTGGACATTACATAAATGATTTACTTGATTCTTTACCAATATCAAAATACGCCCCATCCTTCTCCATGAACTGAGTGTAGTCCGTAAAGGTGCTGGTTCCATCCGGTTTGGGATAGTCCATTGCTACAACTGGCATTCCATGCGCTAGTGCCTGAGTTAGTATTCCAGAAGCTAAGACACTTTTACCCGCACGGGTTGTAGCAAATAATCCCAAATTTTTGTGTTGGGTATATAAATCTAATTCAACGGGCGTTCCTCCTTCTTCTGCTAGCAAGCTAAAACCGCCACCGTCTCCGGTTTTAGTTTTTACCACAGGCATTAATCCCTAACCGTTTGATATCAACTGTTCCCATAATTGGAATCCGTCAGTAAATGATGTGTGGATTAACCGTTCGATAGCGATAAACTGAATTTCGTTGATTTCTCCTGTAAAAGATTTCCAAGAACGTTCTAATAAGACAAGAATTTTCTCAATTGCATCGGTTGTACCCGTGCTAGAAGTTTCGACGGTGTAGGTGCAGTAGAGACGTAGTTTTTTGGGCTTGCGTACTCCTTTTTGTGTTAATTGTTGTGTTCTACATCGCTCTCCCATTAACAGGAATTGCAGTTCCTTATTAGGTGCGCTTTCGCTTAATTTTTTTAGTTGCTGCTGTCTGGTGGTGTCGTCAGTAAAAGAACTCAGACGGATAGTTAAGCGTTCCCCAGGTGGTAAATCTTTTAATCCTGATTCAATTGCATTAAAAATTGGGTCTATTTGTTCTGTTCTGATTGTGGAATGAACACCCGTACATTCAAATCCAAATTGAATTAGATAGTTGTCAACTCCCTTACGTAGAAGATAAGCCCCAACAGACTTTCCTTGTAAGTTTATTTGCAACATAGTGACAAGAGCAAAAGAATCTTCAAGAGGTGTCAAGCGGACTCTTTGTTCTCCATTATCGACAATTCGTTTACCAACTTTAGATTTAGAATTCACCTGTGGAACTTACTCTTTTTTGATTTTTGAATTTGTGCCTGAATTCATAACTGGTTTGTACAAACAACGTACTCTTGTCCAGTTGGGAGTTGCTACAAATTTGGATAAAATTCGCCAAGCGCCATTGGCTGTTAAAATCCACCAAGTTGCTATTCCCCAAGCTGCTATTGCACAAGTCCAAACCCAATTTAATCTCAATAAACCATGAGCAAGATAATAGGAAATACCACTGATAATTGCCCAAGGAATTAATTGGTCTGCGGGAAAAGGTCCGATTGATGGTTGTTTCCCTAGAGTCGCATTTACTTTACGATATTTGGGTTTCTCTTCCATGTTTTATTGTGCTAGCTAGTTCATAATTACGTAGCTTGCGTGGCACGAATGTGCCATATTACGTAGCTTGCTCCCCTGCGGGTGATATTACGAATTACGAATTATTACCCCCCAGCACCTCCTCCAGCCCCTCCAATAATTAAGTTGGTTAAAATATCCCCCACTGTTACTGCAATCAAAATAATCATTGGTGTTCTCGCTAAATTTTGCCAATCTTCATCGTTGCGGGCGGCTTGAATCACCTTCACCTGCATAGATTCCCAGGTAAAGTATGAACAATCCTCGCAGTACATTGAACGATAAAACAATTGCTTCATCCGCACCTGCCTTCCTGACCGCTCATCCAGGTTTCTGCATTTTGGAAAAACTGTGCTTGTACAGAAGTTGAGAGAGCGTCTAACAGTAGAAATGTACCTAAAACCGTAAGTGCAGGCGAAGTTATCTTATATCGTTTCATCTAAATTTTGTCGCCAAGTAATTGCAACTGCTCCAGATACCAAAAAGCTTGTCGTAGTAAAGCTAATCAAACTCGGACAGATAATTGAATCTAGACATGAAATAAATAAACCAGTTCGTATTATCAAAGGAGAACTAATCAAATATTTTCTGCAATAGTTTCCTTGGCGCAATTCAGAAAATTTAGACGCTTTAAAAAGCATAAGAAAAGAGTTGTCTTTGTTTTCTATTTACTTGATAACTCGACCTAATTCGTAATTTCATCATCCGATTGTTAGAGATGTTACTCGTATTATTTTTTATAAAAATAATATTT
>JBCBQE010000838.1:0-3348 GCA_039820385.1 Cyanobacteria bacterium J06635_10 | reverse complement strand
AGTTAGGAGTTAGGAGTTAGGAGTTAAAAATTATCTCCCCATCTCCCCATCTCCCTATCTCTCCTTTTTATAAATTACGATGTCAATGCAGCGGCGTTCTCTGTATTAGTGAATTCACTTACAATGTTAGTGACAATTTGTAGCCCTACTCCTCCGAATAGAGTCATGATAGATTCGGGATGAAACTGTACGGCGGCTATGGGTAAAGTTTTATGTTCGATACCCATAATTATTCCATCCTCAGAAAGGGCAGTAACTTTTAATTCTTCTGGTAAACTATCTTGCAGTGCATACAGGGAATGATATCTACCAACTTCAAAGGATTGCGGTAAATCTTTAAAAGCTACAGAATCGTTATCTACCACATTTACCAAAGATATTTTTCCGTGCTGGGGATAATCTAAAATGCCTAGCTTTCCACCATGTGCTTCAACTATCCCCTGCAATCCCAAACATACACCGAATAAAGGAATATGACGTTTTTTGCACGCAGCGATCGCCAAATCTAATTTAAAGTCGCTGGGTTTTCCTGGCCCTGGAGATAATACAACTAAGTCGGGTTTCTGTTCGTCAAATACCGATTCGGGAAAACCATGTCGCAATGTTGTTACTGCCGCACCAGTTTGACGAATATAGTTAGCTAGGGTATGAACAAACGAGTCTTCGTAATCAATCAGCAAGACGTTTTTCCCTCCTGCTGGCTTTGCTTCGGCAATCCCATATTGCGAAATAGTTGACAAATCTACTTCTTTATGGTTAGTTCTATTAAGAGCTTGGAATAAAGCACTTCCTTTGGTAATAGTTTCCTGGGCTTCCGCTTCGGGATCGGAATCGTAAAGAACTGTTGCACCGACTCGTACTTGGGCGATTGAATCTTGGAGTCGGATGGTTCGCAAAATTAAACCAGTATTCAAGCCACCTCTAAAGTTGAAACCTCCCACAGCTCCACCATACCAGCGTCTAGCACTGCGTTCGTTTTCCTCGAGAAACTGCATTGCCCAACGTTTTGGTGCACCTGTGACGGTTACCGCCCATAGATGAGTCAGAAATGCATCTAAAGCATCAAACTCGGGTTTGAGTATACCTTCTACATGGTCTACCGTATGAATCAAATGGCTGTATAATTCAATTTGACGACGACCGATAACCCTTACAGAACCGGGTTCGCAAATCCGGGATTTATCGTTACGATCTACATCCGTACACATGGTGAGTTCGGATTCATCTTTGCGGGAGTTGAGTAGCTTTTGAATTTGTGCGGCATCATCAATCGCACTTTCTCCCCGACGGATTGTACCGCTAATTGGGCAAGTTTCTACACGTTTACCGTCAACGCGGACAAACATTTCTGGAGATGCACCAATTAAGTATTCTCCACCCAAGTTAAAGATAAATCCATAAGGACTGGGATTAATTTTTCTCAAGGTGCGGAATAATTCAGTGGGGGATTTTTCGCAGGTTTCAGAAAAGCATTGAGAAGGAACTACCTCAAATAAATCGCCGCGTCGGAAATAATCTAGGGCTTTGGTAACTTGTTGTTCGTATTCTCCCGGAGCGTGATCGGAGCCTTGAGTCACATTGAGGCGTTTACCACGGTAATCAATCGCATCACCCTTACGGGGTAAATCTCTCGTACTACCATTCTTGGTTACAAAATCGTACTGGATGCGAAATGCTTTTTGCAAGTGGTAGTCAACAACTAACAACTCATCGGGTAAATATAATACTAAATCCCTTTGATCTGATTCCCGTTCCAACTGCTTGGGCATTTGTTCAAATTGGAAAACCAAATCGTAGCCCAATGCACCATAAAGCCCTAGATTTTCATCCAAATGACTGAAAAATGCAGATATAATTTCCCGAATTATACTAAATACAGATGGTTGTCTGCTGCGTTCTTCCTCAGAAAATAAACGTTGTGTTGCTTTAATAGAACCCGAAATGTAATTATCTTCTTGATTTATATTTTCAATATATGGGTTATTTGAGTGAATTACTCCTAAATAAACCAGTAAAACTTGACCTCGTTCGTTATGAGCCGTAATTGTAAAAGTGCGATCGCGTGTAACTATTTCTAAAGGTGGATTGACAAAACCGATAGCCCATCTTTTATAGCGTCCTGGATATTCATAGCTACTAGCCAACAAGCCACCCCTTTGAGCATCCAAACGCATCAAGACTTCTTCAATCGCTGAATCGATAGAAGTGTTCGTTACTGAACGCGATACGAATATACCGCCTTGAGTTGTGTAAGATGTGGTATCAAATTGCATAATATCATTCTCCTGCCTTCTCTATATTTCTATAGGGTGGAGCAAATTAAGTTTATGCAATTTGGCAAAAATATTTACATAAGTTAACAAAAGCTAGTATTCTCACAAGTCAACTAGTACTCCACCACATTAATTTTGATGGCTCTATTTTAGTCGTCTTTAGACGACTTAAGTTATTAGACTGGGACTTATAGTCCCAGGCCTGTGTGATAGAAAACCTAGTAAATTCCAGGATTACGCAAAAATTTTAACTATAGAAGATAACCCTTCATAATTAATATTTCAAATAGATGTGGGATTTTACACGATAATATCGATCGTTGCCAACTTTCTTTGTGGCTATTCAGTAACATTTATGTGGTAATTTCGAGCAAAAATTTCCATAATGCGCGCTATAAGTTGAGTTAATAATATTGTTTATTAGTATAGTTTATACTCTCAAAAAATTACCTATTACAGATTATTTACTTGGTATAACAAGTGGCCATTTAGGAAATATGGAAATCCTCAATACCCTACCGTTTCTTCTTGTTTTATACCTTAGCCAACTCTTCAAGAGTGCTAAGGGGAAAATGTTAGTGCGACTTCACCTGCCTTACTGGGGGGATCGTAACCGCTCTCTTATTACTTTGCGGGGTTAATTGTAAGAAAAAAGAGTAATTTTCTCGAACAGCCTTCCCTGCTCCCACTGCTTTCCTCACACTACCAAGGCGATATTAGTATGGTGAACCACTAGGACTCAGTTTTAAAAGTAAATATTTCAGGACTTACAAAATTGTCTGGTAGACTTGGTTGGTGCGGTATCTTGAGCCTTATTATTATTTTCTGCCATCTTACTAACTGTCACACACCCTACAAAAAAAAATGCACATTTTTGCTAGGTACTTTATTTATTTTCTGCGACCAATGTGAAAAAAAAATCCCACTTCTGGTTTATAAAAAAACATATTAACTAGTGCATAATTAGAACTTGCCTACACCCATAAATAAAGTAGAAGAATTAGCTTAGATAAAAATGCTCAAATTTAGATTCGATTTAAATTTTCACCCGAGATTTTGTAAGAAATCATACATT
>JBCBQE010000837.1:0-3350 GCA_039820385.1 Cyanobacteria bacterium J06635_10 | reverse complement strand
CACTCCGCCCACAGGGTACCCTGTGGGCGGAGTGATATTTCCGACTAACTCGCCAATTCGAGATTTGGGCGTATACTTTCCGAGAGCCCCACGCTCACGGTTTTAAAGTCTTGTACTGACAAGAATAATCATACCATAATACTGGGGCATAAATGCCCTACCTTGCTCTACATCTCCCGCTTAAAAGACGGGAGTTATTAGCCTCAATTTTATAATTTTTATAGTTCAAGAGAACAGTTAGTAGTTTTTAATTTGGTTGACGGTTACCCAATATAATTTTTTTAGGAGAAAAAAAATCTCATTGGAGCCCTTGACCAATTTCGTTCTGCATTTGATGATATTTCCATAGTTTACCATGTTGTTGTAGCAAATCTTGATATTTTCCTTGCTCAACAATATATCCTCCCTCTAGCACTACTACCTTATCTGCTTTAGCAATTGTAGAGAGTCTATGGGCAATGGCAATAACTGTTCTACCAACAGAAAGCTTTTCTAAAGATTCCTGAATCAAGCGTTCCGATACAGAGTCTAAAGCACTGGTAGCTTCATCCAAAATCAAAATTTGGGGATCGCGAAGTAGTGCACGGGCTATAGCTATACGCTGTCTTTGTCCCCCAGATAACCTGACTCCGCGATCGCCAAGTTGAGTATCGAAACCTTGAGGCATATCTTCGATAAACTGTAACGCATTCGCCAGACGAGCCGCTTCTTTAATTTCAGCTTCGGTTGCATTTGTTGTACCGTAAGCAATGTTATTCCAAACGGAAGTATTGAAGATAAATGTATCTTGGCTGACAATAGCCATGTTTTTCCGCAAAGAATAGACATCCAACTCTTTTAAATCTACTCCATCAACCAGGATATGACCTTGAGTTGGATCGTAGAATCGAGGGATCAAATCTGCCAGGGTGGTTTTTCCAGCGCCAGATGCTCCCACCAAGGCAGTAGTCTTTCCCTTTTCAAGGGTGAGGGTAATATTGTTTAAAACTAAATTACTGGAGTCGTAGCCAAAATCTACAGATACTATGTCAATAGAACGATTTAACCCTGTAAACTGGGCAGATCCGTTTTCAAAGTAAGCTTGATTATCACTTTCTAAGAGATTTTTGATATTCTCTAAGGAACCGTTCAAGGTGCTAAGGAATGCTATTGTGCCATTGATATCCTGAATAGCTGGTGCAACGCGAAGCAGAATGAAGAAAAAAGTTAGTAATGATGCAACTTGTAAAGTAAATTTCGCAAAGGAAAGAATAATTAAACCAATCAGAACAGTAGTTACAATAGCTTCAGCTATTGGTTTTACTAGAGTCCAAGCCCTGGCAACTTTTATTGAAGCATTAAGCAAATTACCGCTAACGCTGTAAAAACGTTGACGTTCAAAATCTTGCGTACCCGATGCATGAACCGTACGGATACCGTTAATAAACTCCGTGGCTCTTGAATGGAAATCACCGTTAGCCTTAGAAATTCCAAAACTTGATTCTCGAATGCGAGCATTAAGTGTTGAAAGTCCTACCGCTAAAAGTGCAAACAACAACACTGAAATAATCGAAAGCTGCCATGATATTAAAAACATCGAGGTAAAATAAACAGTGACTGCCATACCTCTAGTCATGACGAAAGCAGCACCACCAAAGCCCTGCTTCAATCTCTCGATTTCAGTGGTGATTGTATTGATCAGTTCGCCAGAACGAGTTTTAACAAAGTAAGCTAACGGTAATGCTTGTAAATGTTCAAACATCCTCTTACGTAGGCGGTCTGCAAGATGTAACTGTGCCGACTCCGTGTAGATTCCACTAAAGTAATTGAATGCCGAACGCAGCCAAGTGCTCAATAAAATCAATAGTGATATTCTATATAATCTGCTTGTTGCAGAAGTATTGATTCCTAATATCCAAATATCAAACCAAGCAACACCTGTCTGAATCGGTTCCGCATCGGCTCCAGCAGTCATACTTTGTAAAAAAGTTAGCAAGAAACCAATACTAAAACCCTCAAAAGCCGCTGCTAGTATCGAAAAACCTAAAGCTAAAATAGTTATCTTACGAAAGTATTTAAACTCTCGCAGTACTAAATAGTTATCTTCCCAAAACTTAGTAGCTTTGAGTAAATTGCTTAATGGCTTGTATAGTTTTGAACGCATATATAATTTTTAAAAGTGGTGGAAGCAAGCTTTTCAAGCATTGATTTTGGGTATTGATTGCGATTTTTATTTCTTAAGAGCCTAAACGCCCGGGTACTAGTAACTTTACCGCCAGATTATTGCGATCCTCTATTCGGAGTAGAATAATGCCAACACGTTCATGTAAATATTGTCGAGAGAAGTGCTGGCATAGGGCGATCGCTCTGTTTCAGATTGATTTGTCAAACATAAATGATATCAATAGAAATGTCACTACATCAATTACGATGTCTGGCTATCTAAATGTAAGATATTCGGTTCTTCCGATTCCATTTCCCACGAACTCGTGATTCCGGGTAAGTTATTCAGTTGCTTTTGTGCCTCGGGAGCTAATCTCACCGCATCCTCCAAAGCCCAGCAACGAGAACCAAATAAGCCCATTTCTCCTCGAAGTACGTTCAACAACTGCGGCAAGTTATCCAAACCGTACTTACACATCCACCGAGCAACTTGTGTGCTGCCCTCTTCTGTGTTTCGATCTACAGATGTTGTACGATACTTAATTAACTTAAATAATTTGCCTCTTTCGCCCACGTGCCAGGAGCGTTCAAACAATGGTGCCCGAGCATCAATTTTCATTAATAAAGCTAACAGCAACATTAGTGGACTTACCACTAGTAGAATCACGCTGGCGATCGTCCACTCAGTTAAACGCTTTAACCACCAGAATAAAGAATTATTGGATTTTGGCTGTTTCCGAGCAGCGCTTATACGTAAATATACTGGTTTGTCAGCGGAGCTACAAGCCTCTGCCCAAAGCCTGACGTTTTCTTCGCCTAATTTGGGATCTATACGAACCAATTTAACCGAAGAATGTTTTAAGCATTCCTTCAAAGATTCATGGGTATTCAAGCCAGGCATATAGGGCTGCTTAATTGCACCTGATGATTTTACCAATAATTGATTGCGTCGCCATTGAAGAGTGCAGTAGCTGGAGCGATCGGATTCAAATAAACTAGAGTTATTTTGTAAAGCTGGAACTATTGAGATTGTCATATCAATTTAAACTTATAGAGTGGTAGACAGCTTGTCTTACATCCAAAGCGAAAAAACGCCTATAATATCCGTAATATTTCGCATCACTTCGATTAAAAGTCAATGATGCAGGCAAATAATGAATAGAGAAAAAGCGCCAGGCAATTACATAGCTTTCATCAAATTTATTGAA
>JBCBQE010000836.1:0-3353 GCA_039820385.1 Cyanobacteria bacterium J06635_10 | reverse complement strand
AAACAACTACGGATTTCACCGTTTACTTGTAACTTAAGACTGTTCATACATCAACTTGCTATCTACTGTAGTCGGGCGATGTAATTGAGATAGAAAATATTGCGTCACCAAAGTTGGTTGCTCAGCTTGCATAATGCTTCGCACTATTGCTACACGATTTGCACCAACTTCGATTACATCATTTAGATTATTGGGATCGATTCCACCAATGGCAAACCAGGGTATTGGACAATTCTTCGCCGCATAGTTAACATATTGCAAACCAGCTGCTGCCTTACCTTCTTTAGTTGGAGTTTCGTAAACTGGGCCAACACCAACATAATCGGCACCTTCGGTAATTGCCCTTTGCATTTCCTCCGAATTTGTGGTAGAACGACCTATCAACCGATGAGGACCAAGTAAATTGCGAGCAACGGATATGGGTATATCCTGCTGTCCCAAATGTACGCCATCGGCATCTACAGCTAAAGCCAAGTCTACACGGTCATTCACCAGAAATAGAGCATCATAGGCGTGACATAGACCCTTGAGGTTCCTAGCTTCTTCTAAACGAATAACATCATCAGCTGTTTTATCACGATACTGTACCATGCTGAGTCCACCTTTAAGGGCAGCTTCTACAGTCTCAATTAAATTTTCGCTTGGGGAGGTGACTAAGTACAAACGCGATCGCAAAAATTGTTGATATCGAGAAAACCCCATTAAATTACTTTCGAGAGTATAAACACGATAGCGAATTTGCTTAAATGCTTTACCCATACCGTTCGTATAAAGCTTACCGTATTCTTCAAGCACGCGCAGGGCTTCTTCTACTCGACAGAAGTTAGCTTGTAACAACGATTTGAGACTTTCGCGTTGCTCTTCTTGAGGATGACTAAGCTCAGTTCCCCGATCGCCGGGTGTATCTCGCGCCGCTCTTAGTTCGGCGGTATGCCATTTGGCGACTTCTTGCCGTAAACTCTTGCATTCTCGACTAAAATCGCTATTATTCAAGCCAAAGCGACACCATTCCTCGATAATACGCAAGCCTTCACGAGCACGGTCTAAATTTGCATCTAAAATTCGCAGAACAACTTGCTGTACTTGCTGTTTTTGGCTGTATGGCTCGACCATTACAACAACCCCATTATTGCCTTCATCGTAACAGTCAGCCTGTTTCATGTTCCTAATGTTGTTATCATCGTTGATTTTTTTTAAAAATTGCTTTGTATTAAAAGTAGCTATCGTCAGTTATTCGATTTTGGATTAATCTTAAGGGATTTTTTCCATAATTGATATAATATTTGTATCAAAGCATACAGTAATGCCCTCTAAAATCCGTCTTGGAAAGTTTAGTCCAAATGCCATTCCCCGGAATTGGGGGGTAGCTGGTTCTGAGACTAAAGGAGACCCTAAGACCCAATTGGCTTAACTTTCCGCAAAATCTAAAATCTCAAATTACTTAGCAGACAATTTTAGTGAGATTTTGAATATCCTCATTCATCAGGGTATAAACCGTAACTTTTGATGTAAGGAGTGCGAGAAAAGTGATTAAACACCCCAATTCATCTCGGCTAAACAAGACTAATATTCTGTCGTTAAAGCAGACTATTCAAGCCTTGATATCATGTTCCCACCTCGAATCTCATATGCGTACATTTTCTATCTTTTCTGTTCTATTTGTAACGGTAGGTTTAACTACAACAACTACGGCTTTACTGAGTCCAAGCTTATCGGCAGCCATTGCTCAGGTACCGTTGATGTCGGAGGGTGAAACCCTCAATGAGAGTTCAATTTCTCAGGTTAATGTACTGTTTGTCAACCCAAGTATCGGAAATGACACAAAGACAAATGGTAGCGAAAGTACTCCATTCAAAACGATTACTCAAGCGTTACGAGTGGCCAAAGACAATACCGTAATTCGACTGAGCAAAGGTACTTACAGCGCTCAAACAGGAGAACAATTTCCCTTAATAATCAAAGGCGGCGTTTCCATTCAAGGGGATGCTCGCAGTCGTGGTAAGGATATTATCATTCAAGGGGGTGGTGAATATCTCAGTCGCTACTACGGCAGTAAAAACATGGCTATTTTTGCTAGTGGTAAAGCTAAACTAGCTGGCGTGACGGTAATAAATCCCAATCCTCGCGGTTACGGTTTGTGGATTGAATCTGCGAGGCCAATGGTAGAAAAAAACACCTTTACTGGTTCTACCCAAGATGGAGTTTCAGTAATGGGTACAGCTGCGCCTCAAATTCGCAATAATTATTTTTATAGCAACGGCGCGAATGGGATTACAATTTCAGGAAAATCTCAACCTTCGATCGAGAAAAATACCTTTCAAGATACGGGCTTTGGGATCAATATTGCCCAAAATGCATCTCCTCAAATAATTAGTAACAAAATTTCACATAACAGAACTGGTGTTGTAGTTCAAGCTTACTCTCGCCCTGTTTTGCGAAATAATTCGATCTTTAACAATAAAGAAGACGGTTTGGTAGCAATTTCTCAAGCAATGCCAGATTTAGGTAATTCATCCAATCCAGGGGGCAACCAATTTAGTTCCAACGGACGCTATGATATTAACGCCGAAGCTGCCAAACAAGAAATTTCCGCTTATGGTAATAAATTAGCGAGCGATCGCATTGCCGGAAAAGTAAATGTTACAGCAACTGCTGCACCGGTAAAAGCGACAATTCCTCAAGCTCCCAGACGCACCCCAACATTACTCAAGCCTCCCTCGCGTCGCTCCAATACAACTTCCTCACAAAAACCACCGTCTATACCCAGCACAAGTAACGAAGAACAATTCAATTACGTAAAAGTGCAGCCGAATACAATCGAATTCGCCGCACCCGAAATAGCATCTCAACCCATAGCACCAAAACCAACACAGCGCCCAGCAAATACGCCTTCATCATTGCCAATATTGCAACCAGCCCCTACAGGAGAATCAGCCCTTTTAGCCGTTCCTAACGGCAGAATTCCCTTAAGTCAGAATGGCAACATGAATATGCCAGCACCGAGAGTTGCAGCAAATTCATCCATCTTTCAAAATCCACCTCAAATAAGTTCGCGTTATCGGGTAATAGTCGAAGCAGTAACTCCCAGAGAGCAGGAACTAGTAAAATTCATTGTTCCCGACGCATTCCGCAGCCTCAGAGGAGGAAAAAGAGTAATGCAAGCAGGAATATTCAACAATTCCGATAAAGCCAACGAATTAGTCAGACAATTCAAAAACAACGGATTAAAAGCCCGAATCGAGACGATGAAATAACTTAAGGTTAGGGGTGAGGAGTTAGGAGTTAAAAATTATTTGTTCTCCCAATCTACCCATCTCCACTTCTCCCTTTCTCCCCATGTCCCTATTTCGACA
>JBCBQE010000835.1:0-3356 GCA_039820385.1 Cyanobacteria bacterium J06635_10 | reverse complement strand
TTACTCTATGTCTCATAGAGTAAAGACTCAATGGCTTTAGTTTTTGTTTGACTTTTATTTTTTTTACAGAGTAATAAACCCCTGTAACTGTATTCTGGTTTCTGAGCGGCTTAATTATTCCCAGATCCCCAAAACCTTGCCGAGTTCACTTTTTTTACAGCCTGGAGATGCTAGCAAGAATTTGTTCTAGCATCATGCCTCTTGAAGGGCATCCATAGGAATTTTTTATTATAAGAAATTCCTATGGGAACCCTTGACTAGCCCCACATTAGGCATCAAACAGCAGCGTTCTAATCCCTACAGAACTATATTCATAGTGTTCCCAAAATTGTGACAAAATTATCAGCCATAATCCAAAAATATACTTCAGTAATGGCTGAAGGATCGGTTTTCCTAAATCACTATCTTTCTAACTCACCTGAAAGCCCTATTAAGGCTAACCTAATCAATATCAAAGTAATTTATAATACTATTTCAGTAATTACGTTTTATCACTGAGTTATATATATTATCAGTAGATATGTTGCTATTACCATAATATAAAAGCTTTTAGTTTTATGTATTAGAGCTTTTTAGTATAAAAAAAGACTCAAAGTACTAGTAATAAATCTGAGAAAATAATAATTATTAAAAGAAACAAGAATTTACTTTATAGAAATATCGGCATTTCCCAGGATGCTATCCAATAATTTGTTGAGTTACAAATTTAGTTGTTTAAATCATCAAAAAATAAGTAATATTACTTAAGTGTATTAATGTCTTCAAATCAGCAACAAAAACCAGAAGCGATTGGCTTGTTTACTGCAACCTGTATCGTAGTCGCAAATATGATTGGTACAGGTGTATTCACCAGCTTAGGTTTCCAAGTAGTGGATATTAAATCTGGTTTCACCCTACTATTTTTATGGATGGTGGGTGGAATTTTCGCTTTATGCGGTGCTTTAAGTTATGGGGAATTAGGCGCAGCAATGCCTTATTCCGGTGGTGAATATTATTACTTATCCCGCATCTATCATCCAGTAGTGGGTTTTTTATCTGGATGGGTATCGGTGACGGTGGGTTTTGCAGCACCAATAGCTGCGGCAGCTATGGCTCTGGGAGCATATTTTAAAAGTGTGTTTCCGATAATTTCCTCAACAGCCATTGCTTTAGCTGTAGTTATCGGTGTTTCTTTAATTCATAGTAGAAGTAAAACATTTGGTAACTACTTTCAACAGATATTTACGATTTTGAAAGTTGTGCTAATCGTGATTTTAATTGTTTGTGGTTTGTTTTTTGCTGAACCTCAACAATTAGGATTCTTACCATCAACGGGAGATGTTAATTTAATTTTCAGTTCTCCTTTTGCAATTTCTTTAGTTTACGTTACCTATTCATATTCAGGGTGGAATGCAGCCGTTTATTTAGCTAGTGAAGTAGAAGAGCCGGAAAAAAATCTACCTCGTTCTTTAATTGGCGGAACTCTGATTGTAATGGGGTTATATCTACTATTAAATTTTATATTTTTACACAGTACGCCAATTAATAAATTGGTGGGAGAATTAGAGATTGGATATATAGCAGCTAATCAGATTTTTGGCTCTTTAGGAGCGAAAATAATGGGTATCATGATTTCATTTGGACTAATTAGTTCAATTAGTTCAATGGTTTTAGCTGGCCCCAGAGTTACTCAAGCAATTGGCGAAGATATTCCTTTATTTAAATTGCTTGCGAGAAAAAATACTAGTGGTATTCCATATTTTGCAATTCTTCTCCAGCTATTTATTGTTACTGTTTTCATATTGACATCTAGTTTTGAAGCAGTAATTACTTATTTAGGATTTACTCTAACATTATCTTCATTTATTACAGTTTTAGGGGTTTTCATTTATCGTTTGCGATATCCAGAGGCACCTCGCCCTTATAAAACTTGGGGTTATCCTTTTACACCAATTATTTTCTTAGCAATTAGTTTGTGGATGTTGGTGTTTATTTTTATGGATAAGCCTTCGGAATCTTTAACAGGGATTGGGACACTATTAATTGGTTTATTTGTCTATTTTATAGCAGATAAAAATAAGTTAGGTTGGTCTTCTGTTGATGAAACACCAGATTATGTTTCTGCATATAAAAGTAAAGAAAAATAAACCTGAATTACAAGACCTTTATGGGCTGATAAATAACTGTGGAAAATAACTCTAAAATCATGATAAGCAAGAAATTAATCACTACATTTTTTAGTACTGCTATCGGTGCATTATTGTTAGTACAAGGTTGTAGTTCTGGAGTTGGAAATAATAATAATTCCCAAGTCAATCAACAGACTACAAATGCTCAATCAACTAAGCCTGTAGATCCTTTAGCAAAATTTGATAAAGCAAAATCTGCTCAATTAACCGATACAGCGAAATTGCTCGCTGGGATGGAAATTGATAGTCAAAGTCCTTTAGCTAAGGTACAGCAAAATAAAGGTTGGAGTACCCATAAGAATTACTATAAAAATGCCTGGTCAAAATTAGAAAATCAACAGCTTGCAAAGGTAAGAAAATGGACTGCGAAGGAATTAAAAGAAATTAATACTAAGTCTCCATCTCTTTTCTACCCTTTCAGCGGACCAGATTTTCTCTACGGTTATTCTTTATTTCCTAAAGCCAAAGAAATGGTTTTAGTAGGTTTAGAACCTGTAGGTAAAGTTCCAGATTTCGCGAAACTTTCTGCTAAGGAAAGTAATACTGCATTACGTAAAGCAAGAAGCTCTCTATCGGAAATTTTGCAATTTAGCTTCTTCCGTACTAACGATATGAAAGTTGATTTACGGAAGCAAGGAGTATTACCGATTTTGTATGTGTTTATGGCACGTACTAAAAATCGTATCCTCGATTTACAATATATTGGGTTAGATAAAAATGCCAATGTGGGACAATTTCAAAAAGGAATGGTTCCAGGAGTAAAAATTGCTTTTGTACCTGAAGGAGATTCAGTTCCTCGTACTTTGTATTATTTTTCTACTGATTTATCTAATGCTGGTTTGAAAAAGCATCCAGAAGTAACGAAGTTTATCAGCAAAATGGATAATCCTATAACTTATTTAAAAGCTGCTTCTTACTTAATGTATAACGGTAGTTTTTCAAATATTAGAGATACCATTTTGGCTAATAGTAGTCATTTATTGCAAGATGATTCTGGAATGCCTTTAAAATCTTTTGATAATGCCAAATGGGACTTAACGTTTTATGGTAATTATACTCGTCCCATTGGTTTATTTCGCAATCGTTATCAGTCGGATTTGAGAAGAGTTTATACGAGTAATAAAAATATCCAGCCCTTAGATTTTGGTATTGGTTATAAGTTTGGTGTGAATCAGTCGAATTTAATGT
>JBCBQE010000834.1:0-3357 GCA_039820385.1 Cyanobacteria bacterium J06635_10 | reverse complement strand
GAAGTCAAGAATGGTTAGTGGTAATGCCGAAATCGAAGCATCGAGAGAACGGGGAAATAAAGAAACAGGTAAGTGTAGGGCTGACTCAAACCAGCGTAGAAGGTCTGGACAAACAAGCAAGGCAGATGGGAGTGAGTCGCTCACAATTCATAGAAATGATAGGACGCGGCGAGATTTCGTTAACTCATGTGGACAAGCAACTCTTGGGGGAATGTTTAATCGGCTGATTTCCAAAACACGATACCAGATAGAAGAATCTGAGAAGCGGACAGCCGATTTAAAACAACAGTTAGCAGAATTAGAGCAATTGTTTGAAGAGTTCCTTGAACAAGAGGAGCCGAATTAAAACCGTCCATCATTGATGAGACGGTTTTTAATTTGCATAAAAAACATACCAAAAAGTTGCTTGTCAGATTAGAAACGTGCGGCAACCAGATGGTTTTATTACTTGTAATTTCTACTAACTATCATGACACAATACGCGACTTAGAATCTCAGTGTTTTTCAAACTTGAGAGAAGTCAAACACATGAAAGAATATTTTTCAAGTTTTAATAAACCCGAAGATCATGGCAGTATTCTAGACGATAGTATTTCGTCTTTAACTTTTGGGTTTTACCATTTGGGTTCTCGATTACAAAATTGTAATTGGAATTTTTGAGTAGGAAATTTAAAATATAAACATCACGCGCGTAACCTATCCAATACTTGTGAATGTTCTATTTGTCGAAGATGAAGCAAAAATTGCTAACTTTGTTCGGGCTGGATTAAAGGAACAGGGTTTTACCGTAGATTACTGTAATAATGGTGATGAGGGTTATTTGCTGGCTGTAGACAATGAATATGATGCGATTCTCCTCGATATTATGCTACCGGGGAAAGATGGGCTATCAATTCTCAAACAATTGCGTCGGGAAGGTCGAAATACTCCTATAATTTTGTTGACAGCTCGTAATGAACTTGACGATCGCTTGTCGGGGTTAAATTTGGGTGCTGACGATTACATTGCTAAACCGTTTTTTGTGGAAGAATTAGTCGCTCGCATCCATGCTGTTATTCGTCGCAGTGTGGGAGAGCGTCAAAATTTTCTTGTTGTGGGAGCTTTGAAGTTAGATAGAATTACTAGGGAAGTTACTTGCAATAAAAAAGCGATTGAACTCACTGCTCGCGAATTTAATCTCTTGGAATATTTAATGCGATCGCCAGGAAGAGTTTTTACCCGTACTCAAATATTAGAACATGTTTGGGGTTATGATTTTAATCCCAATACTAATGTTGTAGATGTCTGCATCCAGCGGATTCGTAAAAAAATTGACCCCATTGATAAGGGAGGATGGATTGAAAGTATTCGTGGAGTTGGTTATCGGTTTCGTCAAGGGTTCCCTAGATAATTTTTTTCTCCTAAAAAAAATCTCATGGGTGCCCGTCAACCTGATCTTGATAAATGAAATTACCTTCGTTTCGTCTGAGGATTGCTTTATTCTCTTCGGCTCTTGCTGGTAGTGCTTTAGTAGGATTTGGTGCAGTTTCCTGGTTCCAGATTTACAATGCCAATATTAGCCGTCTGGATGCACAAATTATTAATCAATTGATGCGAGGAAATGCTCCACCAAAACAAAAGCTTACCCAACTTTATCAAGAGCGGAGATGGAAATTATACTCAAATTCACTCTCCGATATACTAGGAGCCAATACACAAATACCTATGGGTTTATTAGTACTAGATCCAGAGGGTAACAGGCTCTACCAATCCCAAGAAATAATTGTGGATAGAGATTTGGCAAGTCTGCTGACTAAGCAACTGACATTGGCAAAGCCCCCTCCCCCAATTTCTCGTCGCAAACTATCCAGCCAGAAATTACCTCCTCCTCCCCCACCCCCGGCTCTCTTGACTACAGAATCTACAAAAACGGGAACTTGGCGAATTGGTGTCGCGAAATTTCCTAATATTCAGATTGCGATCGCGGTTAATCAGCGAGTGGTTAATCGAGAAATGGCTACCATAAGCAATATTTTTCTAATTTCCATCCCAGGAATATTGCTATTAATCGCGATTGGTGCATGGTTATTATCAGGGAGTATTTTACGTCCAATCAATCAATTAACCACTGTAATTCAACAGGTGAGTGCGAAAGGGTTAGATAAAAGAATTCCCATTGATAAAACAGATGTGGAATTTGTGGAATTGATTCGAGTATTTAATCAAATGCTAGAACGTTTGGAACGTAGTTTTCTCCAGGCTTCTCGCTTCAGTGGTGATGCGGCTCATGAGTTGAAAACCCCACTAACTATCCTCCAAGGGGAATTGGAAAGAACTTTACAACAGGTGCCTCCTGGAAGTGAACTACAGCAGCGTTTAGGCAATTTATTAGATGAAGTCAGTCGTCTGAGTGGAATTGTGCGTAAACTTTTGCTGCTGTCTTTAGCGGATGCGGGACAATTGAGTTTATATCTGGTGGAGGTGAATATATCCGAGTTATTATTTCAGATGTTGGAAGATGTGGAAATGCTGGCTCCTCATTTGACTGTGAGAACTAATATTGATCGGGGGTTAATAGTTAAAGGCGATTGCGATTTATTAATGCAGGTTCTACAAAATCTATTTAGTAATGCTATAAAATATAATCTTGCCGACGGTTGGATAAAAGTTGATGCTTTTCAAAATCAAAATATGCTTCAGGTAACGATTGTCAATGCATCTGAGGATATAAAAATTGGCGATCGCGCTAAAATATTTGAACGTTTCCATCGCGGCGATCCTTCCCGCAACCGTAAAGTCGAAGGAATTGGATTAGGGTTGAGTCTTGCTCGTGAAATTGCCCGCGCTCATCATGGTGAGTTGATGCTTAACCAAGCGTCGGAGGGGGAAACATCTTTTACTTTTAGTTTGCCGATGGTTTTGTAAGCAGCACTTACGAAATTGTCACAATACCTCGTTGGTACGTGACAGGACAAGCCTTACTATTAGATTTTACCATCTTACTAAGTGTCACACAACGGCAATAAAGGCTTACCTACTTACTACTAATAGTTCTACAGCTATAGCCACTCGCAAGAAATAATTATAAAAACAAGAATCCGAATTTAATATCTATCGTAATTTTTGAGGCATTCTAACATATATACATTAAATCCTTTTTTATTAACTTACTCTTTGATTGATTATTCTTATAATTGATACCAGCTAGTCATTATTCTTTCAAAATTCTTCATAAATAAGCATTTAAGAGTGATTTTACTTCTTGTAAAATATCAAAATTATTCTACTTACTTAAATAAAAGTACAGATAATTAATCATCAATAAATATCTTTGAAAAATAAGTATTATTTTAGACTAGTATTTTCATCTTTTCTATA
>JBCBQE010000833.1:0-3362 GCA_039820385.1 Cyanobacteria bacterium J06635_10 | reverse complement strand
CAAAAAAAATATCAAAGTTCTTGTCTCAGCTATCTGTTGCTATTGCTATAAATTTCAATCTTTTTAAAGGAAATTTCGCAACTTCACAGAAAGTTTATATAGTAAATATTGGCAAATCAAGTAATTTAAATTACATTTGCTTGGGTAAACCTTATAATTGCTGCGTTATCCTCTAAAGGGAGGACTGTTTTATTAAAGTGAAGCAAGTTAGAATTTGGAAGAGATTTTGAGCGGCTGGATTCTCTATGGGTATTCAATCCACAAGTTAAAAAAAGCACCGTATGAGGGTAGGGAATTCGACCTATATTTGGACGGAAGATAAAGAAGTACCCGTGCCTTCTAGCTCCTTTCTCCTTGCTTCTTCAGAGCCGAAGGAAGTGAGTTAATTGTGAATGGCTAGTACCGCTTGCGTTCGTTAAAAGCAAGCTTTGACGCTTTGTAAATGGTTGCGCCCTTTCGTGCGGCGATGTACTAGATTATTCACAAAACCCGCTTACAGATTTCACGTCCACTACTGGCTTTTCTTGATCTCCAAACATTAAATCAGGTCAATTTTGAGATTTATACAAAAAACTACAAAATTCGTCAAATTTAATTTCTTATGTATATGATGAGGAAATGTTATGAACGATAACGTACATTTGTCTATATGTTCGAGTAAATGCCAAGTCTGAATGAATAAACTGTTTTCGCCTCTTCCTAGATTTATACCTAAATATTTAGTTTTCTTTTTGATAATAGTTCTTATTTGTACTTTTTTGTACCATGTAAAAGTACCTTCTTCTCAGAAAAACATGAGTACTGAAACAAAACTGAACTATCCAGTAAGCCGTAAAGGCGAGCAAGTTGATAATTATCACGGTACGGAAGTTGCAGATTATTACCGTTGGTTAGAAAATCCCGATTCTGAGGAGACTAAAACTTGGGTAGAAGCGCAAAACAAAGTTACTTTTGGTTTTCTTGAGAAAATCCCGGCGAGGGAGGATATAAAAAAACGTCTGACGAAATTATGGGATTATGAAAAATACGGCGTTCCTTTTCAAGAAGGGAGTCGTTATTTTTATTTTAAGAATGACGGCTTACAAAATCAAAGCGTTTTATATACTTTGAAAAATCTTGAAGATAAACCAACAGTTTTACTAGATCCGAATAAACTTTCAGAAGATGGTACAGTTGCGCTTTCGGGTATATCTATTAGCGATGACAGTCAATATTTAGCTTATGGTATATCAATTGCTGGTTCTGATTGGCAAGAATGGAAGGTCATAAATATTGAAACTGGTGAAGATTTAAAAGACCATTTGAAGTGGATTAAATTTTCTGGTACTTCTTGGACAAATGATAGCAAAGGATTTTTCTACAGTCGCTACGATGAACCAAATGAAGAAACTAAGTTAGAAGATGTTAATTACTATCAAAAGTTATATTATCACCAGCTCGGTACGCCTCAATCAGAAGACACTTTAATTTACGAACGTTCCGATGAGAAAGAATGGGGATTTAACGGTAGTGTTACTGAAGATGGAAATTATTTAATTATTTCGGTTTGGTTAGGAACTGATTCTAAAAACTTAGTTTTTTACAAGGATTTAACTAATCTGCAGAGTGAAGTTATCGAATTAATAAATGAGTTTGAATCAGCTTATAGCTTTATTGATAACGATGAAAATATTTTTTATTTTCAGACAGATTTAGATGCACCAAGAGGCAGGATTATCGCCATTGATATAAAAAAACCGGAATCTAAATATTGGCAAGAAATAATCTCTCAAACTCCAGAAACTTTAGAAAGTGTCGGTACTATTAATAATCAATTTGTTGCTGAATATCTCAAAGATGCTCGCAGCCAAGTCAAAATTTATGACTTCAAAGGTAATTTAGTTAGAGAAGTTGAATTACCTGGTATCGGTTCAGTTGGTGGTTTTAATGGCAAACGAAGCGACACCGAAACATTTTATGTATTTACCAGCTTTACAACACCGGGAACTATCTACCGCTACGATATGGTAACAGGTAAAAGTACAGTGTTTCGCGAACCAACAGTAGATTTTAACGCCGATAATTACGAAACAAAACAAATTTTTTATCAAAGTAAAGACGGTACCCAAGTGCCAATGTTTATCACCCATAAGAAAGGGATTAAACTAGATGGTAATAACCCCACATACCTTTACGGTTACGGCGGTTTCAACATCTCTTTAACACCAACCTTTTCAGTTAGCAACTTGGTATGGATGGAAATGGGTGGAGTTTATGCCATACCTAATATACGTGGCGGTGGTGAATACGGGGAAGAATGGCATCAAGCCGGAATCAAAGATAAAAAACAAAACGTCTTTGATGACTTTATTGCCGCAGCAGAATGGTTAATAGACAACGGTTATACTAAATCGGAAAAGTTGGCGATCGCCGGTGGTAGCAATGGTGGATTATTAGTTGGTGCTTGCATGACACAGCGTGCAGATTTATTCGGTGCAGCTTTACCAGCGGTAGGGGTATTAGATATGTTGCGCTTTCATAAATTTACCATTGGCTGGGCCTGGGTTCCCGAATATGGTTCCTCAGAAAACCCCGAAGAATTTAAAACCCTTTATGCTTATTCGCCTTTGCATAACTTGAAACCGGGAACGAGTTATCCAGCAACTTTGATAACAACAGCGGATCATGACGATCGCGTAGTACCTGCCCATAGTTTTAAATTCGCCGCAGCATTGCAAGCAGCACACACGGGAGTTGCACCAGTCTTAATAAGAATTGAAACAAAAGCTGGACATGGTGCGGGTAAACCCACTGCAAAAATTATTGAAGAAGCAGCCGATAAATGGGCATTTTTGGTGAAGACATTGGAAATTGAAGAAATAGAATTTTAGATTCAAGTTTACTTCATAAATCTCAATTATTGTCTACAAAAACAGTATCTAGGTCATTTAACATTCAAAACCGTCTTAAAATTAATTTCAGGGCGGTTTTCATGTAATCGGTATTACTGACTACTGCTTTTCTTAACCTAAGTAAGTCGGCACAAATAAACCGAACTATATTACATAATGTAAATTTAGTTGAAAGCCTTGTTTCTACTCACTCCTCCTAATACTATTCACTATTTCTAATTACTATTTTCAACACCGACCTACTTATCTCTACTTTATTATACAAAAAAATAAAAATGTATTGTGGAAATTTTATCTGTAGGATAAACTTAATCAGTATCTAATATAACTTTTAATAAGTGTTATCACGTAATATAAGACAACAACGATTAATACCCTATCGAGTTCGTGGGGTTATGCTTGCTAGTGTGGTTTGTGTTTTTGCTGTTTGTGGTTCCCCCTCCCAAGCACAGTCAGCAAAAATTGAAGAGG
>JBCBQE010000832.1:0-3366 GCA_039820385.1 Cyanobacteria bacterium J06635_10 | reverse complement strand
GATGCTTCTCACAGGGCTTTTGTTAATTTCGTCTGTTTCAATGCCTTCGTAAAATGGTTAGAGGATGAACTAGATTTACAGGAAAAATTCTATATACCTCCCCTCTCCCAAGATTTGCATTTTAATCGATGGCAATTTGTAAATGGAATTGAATTCACTTTTAATCAAAGTCGTATAGTTTTAATTCCTAGCGAACAAGGTAGTATCAGTGAGTTTCGCATCCCGCAAGAGTGGGTTGATATTCCTAATTGGACTGCTAATTACTATCTGGCAGTACAGTTAAATATAGAGGAAAATTGGTTAAGAATATGGGGATTTATTAGCTACGAACAAGTTCGTCAAAAAGCACAATATGACTCGATAGATAGAACTTATTGTTTAAAAAATTGCGACTTGATTGCCGATATTAATATTATGTGGGTAGCCCAAGAACTTTGCATGCTTGAGAAACCACAAGTAAAACCTTTACCAAGTTTATCGGAAGCTAAAGCACAAAAAATTATAAAAAAATTAAGCAAACCAACTGTTTATTCACCTCGTCTAGATATTAGTTTTAATGAATGGGGAGCAATCTTAGCATCAGATGAATACCGGCAGATTTTGTACAATCGGAGAATACAAAATTTACAAAATCAACAACTCATGGACAATACAGCAAAAGCCGTACAAAATTTGAGTTTATGGTTTGAGAATGCTTTTAATGAAGGCTGGCAGTCTGTTGATGATTTGTTGAGTTTGACAGATACGACAGCCTTTCAATTCAGAAGCGATTCTGTATTAAATGAGGTTTGCGTCAAAGGCGCTAAACTTATTGATTTGGGAATACAATTAGAAAATAAATCTGTCGTCTTACTAATTGGTTTATCACCGCAAATTGATAATAAAGTCGGTATCAGAGTGCAGCTTTATCCAGCATTTGGAGAAAATTATTTACCTGCTAGCATGAAATTAACTTTACTTTCCGAATCGGGAAAAAGCTTACAATCTGTAGAATCAAGAAGTTACGATAACTACATTCAATTGAAACGGTTTAAACTACCCTTGGGCAAATTTTTTAGCATTCAAGTAGCTTTCAATGATATCAAGATAAAAGAGAACTTTGTACTCGAAGGGTTTGCCTACTCGGAGATATGAGTAAATTAGTCGTATTGAATTTGGGAAAGGGTAACTTCCAAGAAGGATTCGATGCTGCAATGGTGAATGGGGAACCCTTTAGGGTTATCGCCCAAATTTACGAGCAAAGACTTGATGTGAATATTTTCTCGATTCAGTTTACTGGAAGTTTACCTACAGCACCACAACTTACACAACTCTACAGACGTTGGCAAATTCTCTACAACTTGCTTTATGACTCTTTAATTCCTGATTTAAATTGGCGAGTGGAATATGAATCGGATGCAGAAATTGAAATCGAATCAGAAGATGTCACAAATATTTCATCCATTGAATTTAATAATTTATGTGAAGAATTAAAAAATCAAATTAATATTTGGCTCGACTCCACAACATTTGTCAATATTGAGCAAAAATTACGCACAAAATTAAATCCTACGGAAGAAATACAAGTAATAATTCAAACGGATTTAGAAGAGGTGCGGCGATTACCTTGGAATTTGTGGGATTTTTTTGTTAACTACCCTTATGCTGTTTTATGTTTAAGTACGCCGGAATTTGAACGGTTAGAAACTATCCGTAAATCTCACAGGGATAAAGTGAGAATTTTAGCAATTTTGGGTAATAGCGAAAATATTGATATTCAAGAAGATAAAATAATCCTCGAAAATTTACCAGATGCCGAAATAACTTTTTTGGTAGAAGCCCAACGTCAAGAATTAGATTTAATGCTTTGGGATAAAATAGGATGGGATATATTATTTTTCGCCGGACATAGTTCCTCTCAAGTGAATGGAGAATCCGGGAGAATTTATATCAATCGCTATGATAGTTTAACAATAGAACAGTTAAAAAACGGTTTGAGAGCGGCAATATCGAGGGGGTTGCGGTTAGCAATTTTCAATTCCTGTGATGGTTTGGGATTTTCTTCACAGTTAGCTTCATTGCATATTCCCCAAATGATTGTGATGCGCGAGCCTATACCAGATTTAGTCGCACAGAGATTTCTCAAGTTTTTCTTATCGGCTTTTTCCGAATGTAAATCGTTTTATTTGGCAGTGCGCGAAGCCGGGGAGAGATTGCAAGGTTTAGAAGCCGAGTTTCCCTGTGCAAGTTGGTTGCCAGCAATTTTTCAAAATCCCACTGAAGCACCCGCTTCGTGGTTCGATCCCATTCAAAACCCTAAAAAAACGAATAATTTTCAATTATCTTACCGTCAAATTATACCAATAATTTTCAGTATTAGTTTAGCGATCGCAGCAGCAATTATGGGAGCGCGAAATTTAGGATTATTGCAGGGGTGGGAACTTGCAGCCTTTGATAGTATGATGCGATCGCGTCCATTTGAGGGAAAAGACAATCGTATTTTAATCGTCGAGATAACCGAAGCTGACGTGCAATGGCAAAATGCCTTTGAAAGAGGAGGTGCTTTAATATCCAACTCAAACTCAATCCTGAAGATAACTCGAAACCGGGTAATATTGCATTTCCATATTTACAAGATAACAGTGGCGGTTACAGCAAAATTGACAGTCGAGGTTATCAAATAATGCTAAATTGGCGATCGTCACCGCAAGTAGCAACCCAAGTAACCCTTCAAGATGTGCTAAACTCGCGACTTACACCAGATTTAGTCAAAGATAAAATTGTCATTATTGGAACCACCGCTGAAAGCTTTAACGATTATTGGTTGACACCCTATAGCGCCGCCACATCAGTGCAAAGCAAAACAGCAGGAGTAATTATACAAGCACATATGGTGAGTCAAATTATTAGCAACCTACTTGATAATAGACCGTTATTATGGGTATGGTCAAAATGGAGTGAAGCACTTTGGATTTACTGCTGGGCAATAGTTGGAGGAATGCTTGCTTGGCGCTGTAAGTCATCATCACATTTAGTGTTAACTATAGCCCTAGCTCAAGTACTATTGTATTATCTTTGTTACACCTTATTAATTCAAGGTGGTTGGATACCCTTAGTTCCTTCAGTTGTAGCTTTGATGGCTGGTAGTTGTCTGGGGTTGTTAACAGGTAAGCAGTAAGAGATTTAGTTCAACTAACAACCAACCCCCTTAGAATTATCTCTCCAGCCGTTAGGTTTCCCGGCAATAAAAAAGAGATCGCCATTTTCATCCACAACCCAACCAGTAGCTTCTACAATTCGATTTTGCGGAAATTTGACAGTTTCACTTTCCTCACCACGAAACTTTTCCAGAGGAATTTTAGATTTTGGATTTTGAATCGAAATCCC
>JBCBQE010000831.1:0-3369 GCA_039820385.1 Cyanobacteria bacterium J06635_10 | reverse complement strand
GTATTCACTAAAATCGGTAGTTTCTAATTTAGTGAATACCAACGTTTGTTCAAGAATATTGTTAATTCGAGATGCAAATGACTGACATAGTAACGTTACGGAAGTTTGAGAATTATTAGGATTTTTACCTATTTCTTTGCAAAAAGAAAGAGTACCATTACGATCTTGAACAAGACCCGTCTTTACTCCTGGATTTCCATAAGCAAATTCTTTCATTTTTAAATCTTGAGTAATACTTTTTAACAAACGTTGGTATTCACTAAAATCGGTAGTTTCTAATTTAGTAGCCTCTATCACTGCTTGCCAATAAAAGTCCATTGTTCTCAATAATAAACAACGCAAAGGAATACTTTGAATATAATTTAATTCCTCTTTTAAAATCTTGTGAGAATGTTTTTTTAAATAAGAAATTGCTTTTTGCTCCCACTGGTATAATTCAACTCCTTCTATTCCTGCCAACTGCAAAGCGAGATAAGTATCTCTGTACAACAATCCAGTTTTACATCGTTTAAGCAAACGCTGTTTAATATCATAAATTCTACTCACATCAACATCGCTAGCTAATTCAGTAATCCAAGTTATTGCCTTTTTCCAATCAATACTAAGGCAATTTTCAAAATAATCGCGTTCGTTGTTATTTAGACGATTTAATTCTTCTGGAGTTATTACTATTAACAATCTAGTTCGAGCACGAGTTAATAGGGTGTACCATTGAAAAGCTTCTTCTAATGATGGTTTCCCACTTCCTTCAAATAAACCTAAAGCAATACAAGCTTCAAATTCTCTACCTTTGGCATTTTCAGCATTGAGAATTACCAGGTTATCATCGGAAATATCTAAAGTTTTATTGGAAATTACTTTGACTGCATTAGCTAAATCGTGGAGTAAGTAACGTTGATTTTCTCCAGATTCACATTGCTGAGCAAGTTTTTGTAAAAATTTTAAAGCCTTATCTTTTGAATCGCATTTTAAAAAACGTACCTTTTCTCCAGATTCAAAAGCTCCGTTTACAGGCTGGGGTAAACTTCTTCCTTTAAATTTTTTATTGATATTTTCTGCTAAATGCCAAAATTGATTTGCAAATTCGATAATATGACACGAATTTCGGTAATTTCGCTTTAAACTAGTTATTTTTCCTAGATTTAATTGTCCCCAATCAAAATCCGTGGGTACTATGCGTTGATTTAAATCACCTAATAACCATAGATATATTTGATTTTCTGGATTTTCTTTTTCCCATGCTTTACAAGTAGCTAATAAAGCTTGCAACTCACAAAGCATTAAATCTTGCGCTTCATCAATTATTACAAGGGTATTACCTGGTAGTAAAGTAGCCAGTGATGGATTTTCTATTAATTCATTGGCTACATCTACACGAGATTTTTTACCTGATAAACCCTTTAACCAAAATCTTCGATCAATTTTTTTTAGTTTTTTAATTTGCGATTGATTCTCTTGAAAAACAGAATTTCTAATTTGGTTTTTATTTTCTCTCTCTACGACAAAAGACTGATATAGTAAAACATCTCTGTAACTAATTGTTTCTGGTTTAGTAAATTTTCCATGAGTATTTTTGGCTGCTGATTGTAAAGCTTTTAATTCCTCTGCTGGTGACGCTAACTCATTTTCAAATTCAGGATTAATTTGACATAGCCATTCTCGAAAAGTTACTAACCAAAAGTTATCTTGTAATTTAGCTTGTTGTATTTCAGAATATTTACTAATATCTTTTTTTAATGCATCTGGAACTATTAACATAATATTCCATTGATTTTGCCGATGAATTTCACAAGCGAATAAAGTTGCACATACAGTTTTTCCAGTTCCTGGAGCGCTTTGAATTATACAAGGTTTATGACTTAATTCTTCGCTGTCGCGACTGTATCTGTAGGTAGAAAAAGTGTTGAAAACGTTTTGTAGTACTTCTTTTTGATAATCAGTCCTTACAGGTGAATAACGATAACTGCTAAATATAAATTTATACCAGTCTGAGTTTAGATGATGATTCCATTGGTAAGATGGATGTTCAGTGACTTCTATTTGTTGCGGATTAAGTAATTCTTCTATTATCTGTGGATTTTCACAGTCTCGCTGTTCAAATTCATCATCATAAACACTGCTCCGTAAACCTGCTTTGATTACTACAATATTATCGGCATCTTCTCTGAGCCAGATAACTCTCCAATTGCCTTGTCTAGTTCGTAAAAGCTTGTTATATCCTTGAAGAGATTTAGTATCTGTTGTTTCTCCCAAACTTAAACGACGCAAGATTTCATAAACTTTCTCACTGGCAGAATAGGAAAGTTTCTGAATTTCCCGCAACGCTGCCCGAATTATTCTTATCTGTGGCATATAATACTAGCTACCCTCGATATTAATCTTTTGGTGTAGCCTTATTGTTCCCATTCAAGAACTAAAAAATATAAATTTTGTCAGATATTCCAGTTTTCGATTAACCACAACACAAGTCAAGTTTTTAAAATTGGTATGGGGAGGGATGCAGAATACGATCGTATTGACTTTAGTTTTTAACAAAAGTTAATGTACCTTATTGAAAGTGATTTGTGAGTCTGTAAATATCAGTAGAAACCACTAATTTAAGCTTTGCTATTACTGTTTATCAAGACTTTTCCCAATTAATTCATAAATTTCTTTAACAAGATTCGTTAATACTTAATATTTTTTAATCTGAATATTAAAAATGATAAAAATGCGATCGCCTTTTTATCCTTTCGTTTTTCTAGCTTTCCTTACCTTCTTACATTAATGACTGCATCCTGTAGTTTTGACAATAATCAAGTAATTGCACAACTTCGTTTTATAGGAACTTGTTTAACTTTGCCAGAAAGCATTTACTTACTACCGAAGTTAACCAAGCTTTCAATGCTTTTTATTGCAGAATTTTATGTCAGCAAATGGTTTTAGAATCTAGCTAGCTACATTATTAGTTAACTAACGAAATCTATGATTTTCTCTTATCCCATTACCAGGAGCAGCTAGGTGTAAACTAAACAAAAGTAGCAATTAATAACTTTAATGTTGTTTGGACTTACGCAATTCTCACAATATCCCGTTGCTGCTTGACGCTACAAGTTTTATTACTTGTTTCAAATTCTTCCAAGAGTAAAAACTAGTTGCGTAAGTCCTGGTTGTGTATCTCGTAAATGAATAGTATACACCGTATATAAGTTTACAGTTAAAATTTATGACAAATATTTTCTTATCTCTTCTTACGACTTAACCAATTATCAACTGAAATTAAATTGAAAATCATTTTTCATTGCAACTGCCAATCATCCTCTCTTCGCTGAGTTACTCATGTTGTTCTTTTTCTCCCTCTTTGCAGAAAAGGCTGGGATTGTTCTTAAT
>JBCBQE010000830.1:0-3370 GCA_039820385.1 Cyanobacteria bacterium J06635_10 | reverse complement strand
TATTCCATTAAAATCATCGTTATACATTAATCCAAATTCTATTGCTGCTTTGATAAAAACATCAGAAAGAGGATTGCGATCGCGTAAATCGGTAACATTAAGAGGTCCTTTGATATCGTGGTATTCGCTTATACCTCTACATTGATTTTCAGCTTTTTTAAAATAAGTAAGTACTTCTTTACTACTCCATTCTTGATTGCCTAATTTATGCCAGTTATCGTAGTCAGAATCATTGCCTCTAATGTAAATCATGGCATTAATTGAACTACTTCCACCAAGTACTTTTCCACGAGGAAAATAAAGTTGACGGTTATTTAGATGAGATTGTTTTTCTGTATAATAAGCCCAGTCATATTTGGTTTTAAATAATTCAGAATAAGCAGCAGGAATATGAATTTTTGGAGATTTATCTGGGTTGCCGGCTTCTAGAAGTAATACTTTGTTTTGAGGATTTTCTGTGAGACGATTTGCTAGTACGCAACCTGCGGAGCCTGCACCAATAATTACATAATCGTACATAAGGGTTAGGGGTTAGTAGTTAGGAGTTAGGAGTTAGGAGTTAGGAGTTAGGAGTTAGGAGTTAGTAGTTATCTTTCCTCTACCCTCTCTTCCCCGGGAGTATCCCAATTTTAAACAGATATTCTAACCGACACCCTATAAGGGTTTGGCTATAAAAACAAAGCTCAGCTTTATGGGCTAATAATTCTTGTAGCCCACAAAGGTGGGCTTTGTAAATGTAGCTCCAGGCTTTAGTCTGGGAGCTTTTTCAAAAATTGAGATGCTCCCTCTTCCCCTCTCCCAATTCCTTGTATTTCTTAAGAGTTTACCAAAATCCGACTTGCTGTCTAACTTCTTCCATATTTAGATAATCGCTTGCAAAAGCTTTTCGCAGCAGTGGGAAAGGAATAAACTTATCGTATTTTTGTATTTCTGGTGCTTCTGTATCTGCAACTAAATGTTCGTTAATTATACGTTGTTCGCACAAAGATAAAATTTCTGGTTCAAGTTGTTCAAACTTACCTTTTCCTAACTTGAGTGTCATAAAATAAGGATTAACGCCGCCAAGAGATTTAATTTCTAAAGACTCTCGACAAAAATTATTTAGCAATCTCTGTAAAGTGTTGTAAGCAATGGTACCCATCCAAGGGAAAATACAGCATTTACCTTTTTCTAATTTGATTATATTACGTTTATCTAATTCAAAATCTCGCGCTAATTGACGTGCTTCTTTGAGGCGTTTTCTAGAATTTGCTTGTAAATACGGATAGTCTACATCTTCTAATAAAACGCGGCGCATACGTTGTAATATTTTGCTATGAATTGTTCCACTACCGCCACGCCAGAAAATACCAGCTTTACCTTCAACTTGTTTAACAACTATTGTTTTCTGAGAAAAATCTACATCTAATACTTCCCAAGTTTTTCCCGCTAACCCAAATTGACTGCCAACGTTAGGTACGATCGCAATGGAACCAATATCTGTTGAATCTTGTTTAACTTTAAATTCTAGTGTTTCGGGAAAAACAGCGTAAAACTGAAATCGCTTGACAATTTTTTCACCTGCTAAACCGAGTATTAATTTATTTTCTTCTGTTTTATTAATATGGTCAATACTAACTAAATAGCGCAGCAATAACTTATAATCTTCTTGAGATATATATTGAAAAGATGATAGATTTAAAACCTTCTTGGCAATCAGAGGTGGTGAAATTTCTTTCATTGCTGCCAAAATACTCATAGTCTGATGATACAGTAGACTTAATGGGTATTTTATCGGTTCAATAGGTTCAATCCATTTTTCTTCTATATAAAGTTGAATAATGGCAATAGACTGTAAAAGTTGCCAAGGAATTTGTTGGGGAAGTGGTGCTTCTGGCGATGGCTGTTTTTCCGAACAAACAAAACGTATATCTGCAGCTTCATTCCTTCTTCCCGTACGTCCCAAACGTTGTAAAAAACTGGCTACAGAAGTCGGTGATTCTAACTGAATGACTCGCTGTAAATAGCCAATATCTACTCCTACTTCTAAAGTTAATGTAGCAGCAGTCACTGCTGGTTTTTCAGGCTCCTGCATGGCGTTTTCCGCTGCTTGACGCAGAGAAGCTGATATACTGCCATGATGGACGTGATAAATATCTGGTTGCCCTCGATTTGCAGCAATTTGACGCAAAGATGCGACGATAGATTCGGTTTGCGATTTATTGTTAGCAAATATCAGACATTTACGGGATTTACTCAGATTAAAAATATACTTCTCGCAGTCAGTTATTTCTGATTCATCAGTTTTTTGGGGAACATAAAAGTGTTCTAAAGCTAATTTAATTTGTCGTTTTCCCGCTTCAATTTTTGGGGTAATAACTGATTTCTCAGTACCGGAGCTAAGCCAATTTTCTGCTAATGAATAATCACCTAAAGTTGCTGATAAACCAATTCTGCGGGGTTGATTTTTGATTATATGAGCTAATCTTTCTAATTGACAAAGAATTTGACAGCCTCTTTCGGTACCCATAAAAGCGTGAATTTCATCAATGACTACAAAACGTACATCACCGAAAAGGCGAATTAAGTCTTCATACTTGTTAATTAACAAACTTTCTAAAGACTCTGGTGTAATTTGGAGAATACCCGATGGGGTTTTTAAAAGCTGTTTTTTTCGACTTTGAGAAACATCTCCATGCCAATGGTATACCGGAATGTCTGCTTCTCTTAGTAAGTCGTTAAGACGTTCAAATTGGTCATTAATTAATGCTTTAATTGGACCTATATAAATTGCACCAACAGTATTAGCAGGTTTTTCATATAAGTGGGTTAAGATTGGTAAAAAAGCTGCTTCTGTCTTACCCGAAGCCGTACCTGCGGCTATTAACAAATGAGTATCGGTATCAAATATAACCTCACAAGCAGCGGTTTGTATAGGTCTTAATTCAGTCCAGTTACGATTGTATATGTATTCCTGAATAAAAGGTGCGAGTCTATTATATGCATTGCTCATAATCTTGTTTTGTTAAAATTAAGTAGTAATGTAAATTACATTTGAATAAAAATTGATGAGAGTATATATTTCTAGTTTAAAATTTACCTGTATATAATCGAAAAGTAGCATAAGTATAAATACTGAAAATTGAAACAGATTAAAACAAGGGTAATAGATTAACTCTGGATATGTATCTATATTTTCAGTATTAATAATTATAAGTAATATAGTTGGCAGACAAAAAATCCTTATACATAGAAGATACTCTACAGTCAATTACTATTAAATCGGGTAATCTATGATTTTTGTAGTATATCATACATGTTTTCGAGAAGACCTTTCAATAATAAATAATCAAAAGTACTAGAAAACACTATCAATTTGGGAGAATCTTAG
>JBCBQE010000829.1:0-3371 GCA_039820385.1 Cyanobacteria bacterium J06635_10 | reverse complement strand
GGAGTTGGGGAGATGGGGAGATGGGGAGATGAGGAGATGGGGAGATGGGGATAGGGAGAGAGGGGGTAGCGATGCTCAATGCTGTATTTTCAATAGTTAAATTTAAGAAAAATCGCCAATCATCAATTGCTAATGCTGCAAAATATTCTTGAAATGTAGGATGATAAAAGGCATATACTTTTTCACCTTGAGTTTCTGATATTCCGACTTGATTGAGCCAGCCTAATTGAAGTGCTAATTGAAACAAGCCTTCATCGGGTACACCTAAGACTTCACATACAAAACGATGTCTGAGACGGAACTTGCTTTCTTCCGCTGCAATTGCCATTAATGCGAGTTTTCCTAAAGCTTGATTTAACTGCTTTCTCTGGGTTGATGTGGTGGGGAATCTATCTTGTTTCCATTCGTAAATTGACTCCATAAATTTCTCGTACAGCATCGCTTTGGTATTGGGTAATCCACCGCGTCTTAATCCCCAAAGGAGGCACATCAAGGCTAACCGCAGAGGATTCTTGAGTGCATCGCGAATTCTTCTTCGTGAAGGTTTTTCTAATTCCGTCTGTAGATTATCCGCTAATTCTGGATTCTCCTGAAACCAACAACTAATAAATTTTGGCATCAAATCTGATGTACGAGAATTACCATAGGTAAAATTCAGATTGCGGAAAGTTTCAAAATCGGAACAAGCATTTTTTCCAGCATCCCAAACATTTAACCGACAAGTAATTACAATCGAAGCATCTGCTACCCAACCTTTAATATAACCAGCAATTTTACTTAAAGCAGAACTGGATTCGATCGCCATTTCATCCACTGCATCCAGCAGCAACCATACCCGCCCTTGGTTAAATTGTTCGCAAAACGAATCTTCTATCTCTGGGGAAATGCGTCGCTTGCGAGTTGCTGCTTTCAACCAATCTTCAATTAAATATTCTTCTAAGCTCTTTCCCTGCAAATCAGCAAGAGAAACCCAAATCGGTAAATCTTGGGTATTATCGGCTATCCAGGAAGCAATCTTTTGTAACAGCGTAGTTTTACCCGCACCAGGTTCACCTACAATAGCAATGCGATTACTTTCTTTTGATTTAAGATATTGCAAAAAGGTGTTTAAAGTTAACGTTTCACTAGAATCAGCATCTTCCGATTCATATAATTGCGAACCCTTCACTGGATTAACATTACCACCGCGTCTTTCTCGTTGCTTGCGTTTAACCAAACCCAAAGGAACATAAACTTCATCCAATGAAAAAGTTACACCATCCACGCTCGTGAGGGGATTAGTAGTTAATCGTTTATGATTAGCCGCTGACAAAGTTTTACAACAAATTTCAACCCAGTTTAGAGAGGGGGAAGAAGGGGAAGAGGAGCCACTCCGTTGCGGAGGTTCCCTCCGTTGTAGGAAGTGGCGTGGGGGAGCAAAATTTTTCCCATCTACTTGTATTCTTGTCTCCTTGTCTCCTTTCCTCCTTTCCCATTCCGCATCAAATTTTTGTAAATTCGCTTCCATTTCCCAGCGAGAATACCAAAGATTTAATGTAAAATGCCAATTTTCCGAACCTCCGCGAGTTGCGCGATTATCTTCAAGAATTTCGAGAAAATCTGTCAATCGTTTGATTGCTTCTTTGATTTGTTCGGCTTTTAACGGAGTTTGTACACCCTGTAAACTCGTTAATTCTTGCAGAAACCGAACCTTAGTTCTGATAACTAGACGTTTTTCCGTTAACCAGCGAATTTGGATATGGGCACGTATTGCATCAACTACAGCT
Organism: Cyanobacteria bacterium J06635_10; assembly: GCA_039820385.1. Taxonomy (GTDB): domain Bacteria; phylum Cyanobacteriota; class Cyanobacteriia; order Cyanobacteriales; family Nostocaceae; genus Rivularia. The sequence continues at coordinate 1,605 of JBCBQE010000829.1, read as the reverse complement.
TCGTCGCATACATCTAACTCATCGTTAGCATAAGCTAAAAGTGCCTCTAGCAAACGCTTTGCTCGTTTCTGAACTTGTAAGCCATAGCTAACTCTCGCCATAACAGTTAACAGTTATCAATTATCAATTATCAAATATTTATTTTTCACCCTTCTCTTGTATTACATACTAACTCCTCAAGGTAAACTAAAGTAAAATTATTCTGAGTTAATGTAAAGGAAATTTAGTATAACTCAAACACTACCGAAGTCAATTATAGAAGCGCTAGTAACATTTTGATAATTTGTCAAATCAAAAACAATTAACTAAAATTAAAATCTAAAAAAACACTGCTAACTCCCAACTCCTTACTTATAACTTCTAACTTCTAACAAACAACCACTAACAACTAACCAACATCAACTTCCTTAATTACATCACTCATGGGATGTTGTTCGTCATCAAAATCTAAGGATACTTCACATCTAGTCAACGGAAAAGGTTCTAACATCTGACGATTTTCTCGACTTTCTAATCGCCACCAAAGAGTTTGCACTACTATTTGTTTTCCATCAACTATTTCAAAAGTGATTTCGCCAAGATTATTTAAACCGACAATTTCTGTACCATGTCCCTTCTTACTGAGATAATTACGATAGTTTTTCGCCATTGATAAGTATTTTTCTAAAGCTTGTTTGCGGTTTGATCCAGGTAAAGGCGCAGTTACAGAATTTGTCTCTATATTTTCAGCTTTTGGTTCGCTCAATTCTTCATCTTTAGCTGCTAAGAAATCAATTCGATACCACCATTCAGGTTGACGAGTAATTTCTAATCTCCGAAAATGATTTCTTTTTTTGACTAAATCAATTGTTCCAGGGCTACCTTTAATATTTAAAGAATTGCGTTGAAATAAATCTTCTACAAGAAGAGAAGTATTACCAATATTTACTTCTTGCTTTTGTGTATTTCCCCATCCCAATACTTCTGCTGTTGGTAAATCGCTATTCATGACCATAGGAACAAAACCTTTTTTATGTGCTCCATGACTACCACTCATACCACTAACTTCATTCTTAAATGAACTGCTAGTTAATTGAGCAATTACTAATTCAGATTTAACAGGCTCCGGACTTTCAAAAGGATGTATTGCTGAATATTGCAAACGCGCACCAAAACTGTAGTGAACATCGCCAGATAAAAACACTATACGACTTTTGGAATTAGGCAATGCTCTTAATGCCAATCTAGCAAGCATTCTTTCAAAAGTAGTTTTATCTAATGCCCAAGCTTCTGTATCAAAACCCCAAGCAGCATTACCAAACTTTTCGTAAAAACTTTTAGCGATTTTTTGAATATTTTCTAGAAAAGGTACGCCAATAAAAGGGCCAGGAGAAATAATAAAACTAACTTCAATATCATCCCGACGCACTTGTTTTGATATCTGTTCCTCGTAACCTTCCTGACTTATCAAAGCCGGGAAATCGAATTCCTTACCAGGAAATTCCCGCCAAGTGCGCGTATCAAGTACTATAACTTCATAACCTGGACCATTAACTGTATAATGCCACGTCAAAGCTGCTTCAGAATGAGGTATTTTTTGTGAATTATCTTGAATATCTACAACAC
>JBCBQE010000828.1:0-3392 GCA_039820385.1 Cyanobacteria bacterium J06635_10 | reverse complement strand
GATAAGATGGTATTTTAGATAGCTATTCGATCGTGTTTTTTTGAGAAATAATAAGTTTCTTATTAATTTATGAACGACTAAGAGAGGAGTAAAGAGATATTATTCATTAAAAAACAAGATAAAAGTTATCTAAAATACCATCTTATCGATCGAGTGGAATTAAATGCATTTAATGCATATGTTCTGCCAGATATGACTAAAATAAAATCTGCTTGCCAAAAAGGATAACAAAGAAAGTTGATTCAATTTGTTAGCTATATAACTAAATTGACATATTGCTAAACACTAAGGTAAAACTTGAATAGCTGAAGACTCTTGTATAATTCCTTAAGGGGTATTAATAATACAGAAAAAGGTAAAATTCACCGAGAGTAAAGTGCTTAATTATTATTGCGACATTTGTCGTAATAATTAGAAATCAGTGTATTTAAAGCAAAAATATTGATTTTGTAAATAACTGCCAAAGTGGCAACAAGCCGTCTTAAAATTTGTTATTCATTTATTTACCAGCTTGACTGAATTTATCTTGAAAAGCATTAAAATACAGTGTAATTAAATCAATCTGTTGCTGGTAAAACAAATTAAAATGTCGAATTTTTATTTACAATCCAACTCAATAAGTGCCAAAAATATACATTAATTTATCCTTGTTTTGTATAAAATAATTGCACCTAAATTTGAGTTTATTTTCACGACCGGATTTATTAGATAATTTTTGTAACTAAATCAACCATTTGATAGTCACGATCGAGAATGATTCAGATGAAATCAAATATTCCTTAATAATGGATGTTTCACAATCGAGAATCACGCCAGTTACCCGAATGGAAAGAAACTACCCGATCGCTAAGTGTGACTCTAAAATCTAAAATGGTATTTGATACAGTTACAAATCAAACGAGGATGCGCCAAAATTAATTTTTTAAAACACCGTACTAGCATGATTGGTCAGTTACTAGCAGGACGTTATAAAGTTCTCCAAATATTAGCTGAAGGAGGCTTTGGACAAACTTATATATGTTCGGATATTCACCTTCCGGGAAAACCTCAATGCGTTCTTAAACATTTAAAGACTACTAGTACCTCGCTAGAAACTTTAGAAGCAGCAAGAAGGTTGTTTCAAAAAGAAGCTGAAACACTACAACAGTTGGGAAACCATGACCAAATTCCCAGACTTTTAGCTTATTTTGAAGATAATAACGAATTTTATTTAGTACAAGAATTGATTGAAGGACATTCTTTGAGTAGAGAGTTACCTCAAGGAAGAAAATTAGGTCAAAGCCAGGTTATGGCTATTTTGACTGAAATATTATCAATTTTGCAGTTTGTTCATACTCAAGGAGTAATCCACCGAGACATCAAACCCGACAATCTAATTAGACGTGCTTCAGATCATAAATTAGTCTTAATTGACTTTGGTGCAATCAAACAAATACGCAATCAAACTGCAAGTAACACCGCAAAACATAATGTCACATTAGTGGTGGGAACCCGTGGCTATATGCCTTCCGAACAGATTAGGCGTTTGCCACGTCAAGGGAGTGATATTTATGCTTTAGGAATGATTGCGATTCAAGGATTAACGGGTGTCTATCCTTACGAACTTCAAGACGATCCTCATACCGGAGAAATACTTTGGGAACATCTTAGAGAAGTAGATCCAGCTTTTACCGAACTTTTAAATAAGATGACGCGCTACCATTTCAAAGAGCGCTATCAAAATGTAGATGAAGTAATACAAGCCTTACAAGAATTACCAATTCCCGAAGAAAAGAATAAGGTAGAAAGCAATGCTAAAAATGGTTTGTACGAACTGACTTTAGAGTGGGAGGAAGCAAAGGTAATTAAAACTTATAAAATTACCAATAATCAATTAACTAAAATTCCTGGAAAAACTCGTATTGGTCGCGATCCTCAAGATTGCGATATTATCTTATCAGAAGCAACTGTATCTGCGCTACATGTAGAAATATTTTTCAATCAAGAAAAATCAAAGTTTTATTTGCGAAATCTGCGGCAGAAAAATCCACCGATTCTTGACGGTCAATTACTTTTAGCTGGAGAAATGCCACTTTCAGTATTAAGTATACTACGCTTGGGACGGCAGAATTTAAAAGTAAAAGAAATTACTTCTCAACAGTATACAAACAATTACATTCCTGCTTATTTGGATTACAGTAAGAAAAATTTTGCACTTGAGGCACAACAACCTATAACCAAAACTGCGCGGCTTCCGAAAATCAATACTAAACCAGAAAAACCCTTAACTACAACTCCATCCTCAAAACCCTCCCCAACAATGCCAATGTTCAAGAATGTATTGCCGATTGGTGTTAAAAGCATAGGTGTAGCTACTGCTGTAGCTACTGTGGGAGGATTCGCATTACTAAATACTAGTAATTTTGGTAAAACTAGCTCGCCACACAATAATTTGCTATCACAATTACCCGAACAATGTCGCATTGTGGATCCGGAGTTGACAAAATTACCCCAATTACGGCATCAACCTTATAGAGAAGCTGAAGGATTTAAAACATTGAATAAAGGAGAAAAGGTTTTATATCTAAAGTCTCAAGGTGATTTTGTTCAAGTTAGGCAACTCTCCGATGGCAGTCAAGGTTGGGTATTTTGGGATCAAGTACAACCTTGCGATCGATAAATGAAGAAAATGGTGATGGGTAATGGCGATCTAAAAATAGTGTTTTTTTCATGAAAACTGCCTTCAATGGGAGATCCAAAAAATAAAATGCCCAGCCATTTATATACACAACACTGATGCTCGATCGTAACTCTAAATAAACTGCGACCTCACGCGAGTAAAATTATTGTATTATCAAGGTTTAAATTATTTGATACGGGTGCACTATTTACACCGTACTGTACTAGCGGTCGCTAATACGTATTTTCCTCATGGTGTTACCGAATGAACGTGAATAAAATAATACATAAACGTATTCGTTCGGGGTTTTTCGTTCCTAACTGCTTTAAAGGTTGGTTTAAAGCCGCAGTATCGAAAAAATATTTTTTTGATCGACATCTACCAAATTTATCCGTATAACTACTCCCAACCTTTGAATAAGAAGTTATCCGCAACAAAATCTACAACAAGTATGTAGTTTTGAATAAATCAGTCACGCGAGCGAGGAGATAGGGTTGTATGTCGCTAGAACAGGTTGATGCTTTCTACGAAACTTTGATGACACATCAAGAAATTTACGAACAATACTATAAAAAGTGTTCTATAAAAGGGACTTTTGGTGTCTGGAATTGGGATAAGGCTAAGATAGTTGATTTTGCTGCAACTTTAGGCTATGAATTTACCGAACCAGAATTAACAGAAGTTTTGTTCGTAAATTTCTTGATGTGTCATCAAAGTTTCGTAGAAAGCATCA
>JBCBQE010000827.1:0-3394 GCA_039820385.1 Cyanobacteria bacterium J06635_10 | reverse complement strand
TTAACCCCCAAACGTAAAAGAGATGTACAAGTTGCTGAAATTGGCCAAGATACAACAATTTTGCGATCGCGCACTTGGGAACGATTAAAGTTCGAGGTTGAGTATTCCCGTCAAAAGGGAACTACGGCAAATTCTTATCTTATCCAATCTGATAAAAAAGCTTTAATCGATCCTCCTGGTGAATCTTTTACCGAAATTTATCTCCAGGAATTAGCGCAACATTTAGATTTCACTACCCTAGATTACATTATTCTGGGTCATGTCAATCCGAATCGCAGAGCGACTCTGGAAGTATTGCTCCCTCAAGCTCCAAACGCTACCTTAATTTGTTCTCGCCCTGCTGCGAATGCACTCAAAGCTGTTTTTCCTGAGTGGGAATCGCGCATTCAAACTGTGCGCTCGGAGGATACTCTAGATTTAGGAGGGGGACACGATCTCACATTTGTTACTGTACCAACTCCTCGTTGGGCTGATGGACTTTGTACCTATGATTCTGCTACAAATATTCTTTATACAGATAAATTATTTGGCGCTCATATTTGCGAAGATACTTTATTTGATAAAGACTGGAAAAGTTTAGATGCGGAACGTCGTTACTATTTTGACTGTCTCCACGCACCCCAAAGCAAACAAGTTGAAGCTATTTTAGAAAAGATTGCGGTTTTCCCTGCAAAATCCTACGCTCCTGCTCATGGTCCAATTGTTAACTACAGTGTAAGTAGATTTACTTATGATTACCAGCAATGGTGCCAAAATCAAAAATCTCAAGAGTTAACTGTTGCTTTGCTTTATGCTTCAGCCTATGGAAATACAGCAATTTTAGCAGGAGCGATCGCCAATGGTTTAATTGAAAATGGAGTGAATGTAGAATCCATCAACTGCGAATTAGCAGATACTGAGGAGATTACCCGTGTTGTAGAAGCTTGCGATGGATTGATTATTGGCTCACCGACATTAGGAGGGCATGCACCGACTCAAATTCAAACTGCTTTAGGAATAATTCTGTCAACAGCAGCTAAAACCAAATTAGCAGGGGTATTTGGTTCCTATGGTTGGAGTGGAGAGGCTGTTGATTTAATAGAAAGCAAGTTCAAAGATGCCAATTATCGTTTAGGGTTTGAATCAATTCGAGTTCGTTTCACACCTACACCTGAGATTCTGCAACAATGTCAAGAGAGTGGTGGATTATTTGCCCAAAATTTGAAGGAAGCCAAGAAACTGCGTAGCTCCCGTCAAGTTGTCACAGAAACCCATATAGATCGTACCGAGCAAGCAGTAGGGCGGATTGTGGGTTCGTTGTGTGTGGTAACAACTCGAGATGGAGACACCCACAAAGGTGTTTTAACTTCTTGGGTATCTCAAGCAAGTTTCAATCCACCAGGAATAATGATTGCTATTGCTGACGAACAAAATGCAGATTTGATCTGTAATTTAGGGGATAAATTTGTCCTAAATATTCTGAAAGAAGGTAGAAATGTCCGCCGTTATTTTTCTCGTCATAGTACCTTGGGAGATAATCCATTTGTGAATCTTTGTACCAAAACTGCTGATAATGGTTGTCTTGTTCTTAGCGAAGCATTGTCTTACTTAGAATGTACGGTAAAAAATCGAATTAAATCTGGTGAAAGATGGTTAATTTATGCCGTGGTTGATAACGGTGAAGTTTTAGAAAATGAAGGTTTAACTGCTGTAGAACACCGGAAATCTGGTAGTCATTATTAATAGTAAGATTGAAGTGCAAGGGGTTGCAAATTCCTGGCTAAGAGTTAGCTTTTTTGCTTGGGAGGAACTTCAGATTAAGAATATAGCGCTTTTCGGTTTAGTCCAATACATTTCGGGAAACCTCACCCCGCCCTTACGGGCACCCCTCTCCTTCCGCCAGGAGAGGGGAAGGGGTGAGGTGAAATTTGTATGTATTACTGCTATAGTGCAAGATGTTAGTTATATCCAAAATTTGGGAATCATAAATCCAGTTCATAAAAAATTTAAACATAATGAAAGGGATTGCTTTTCTTTCTGGATTTATCAGTGGTTTAATCACCTTTGGAATTTTACCTGCAACGGCTCAGATAACATCTGATGGAACTACTAATACAACTGTCAATTTAAACGGTAATAATTATAAGATTCTTAACGGTATTCAAAAAGGAAATAATTTATTTCATAGCTTCAAAGAATTTTCTATTCCCACGGGTGGTTCAGCAACTTTCAATAATTCTACCGATGTCGTAAATATTATTAATCGGGTAACTGGTGGAAATATTTCTAATATTGATGGGTTAATAAAAGCTAGCGGTAGTGCGAATTTATTTTTAATTAATCCTGCGGGAATAGTATTTGGGGAAAATGCTCAGTTAGATATTGGTGGCTCGTTTTTTGGTAGTACAGCAGAAAGTATTTTATTTGAGGATGGGTTTGAGTTTAGTGCTGTAAATGCTGCAAATGAGCCGTTGTTGACTGTGAGCGTTCCTTTGGGATTGCAGATGGGGAGTAATCCAGGAGGAATTAATGTCCAAGGTAGCGGACATAACTTAACTTATTTTGGTGCGGGAATTAACCGTAACGCTAGTACCCAGGAACTGAATGTGCAAAAAGGGGAAACCTTAGCATTAGTTGGTGGAGATATTAATCTAAGTGGAGCAGTTTTGACTGCTGAAGAAGGAAGTATTGAGCTAGGAAGCTTGAGTGGAAGAGAATTTGTAAACCTGAGTTTACTGGAGCAAGGTTTTACATTTGACTATTCTCAAGTATCCAATTTAGGAAATATTAGCCTATCTCAAAAGTCATTGGTGGATACTAGCGGTAATCCATCTGGTAACATAAGCGTGCAAGCTAATAAAATAAGTATTACAGAAGGCTCATTAGTATTGACTCAAAATCAGGGGAATCTAACAGGGGGAATAATTAATGTCAATGCAACCGAATCACTAGAAATTTCTGGCTATCTTCCAAGTGTGGGAATTCATTCTGCTTTAAGAAGTGAAACATTAGGAACCGGAAATAGTGGAGATATTAGTGTTTCTGCTAGACGCTTAATCATTCAAGATAGTGCTGTAATTCATAATAATACTCATACTCAAGGTGATACCGGCAGCATTAATATTAATATATCTGAATCAATTCAGGTTAAAGACACTGACCCCACTAATGCTTTGTCAAGCATCTCATCCACAACATCCTCTAGTGGAGTGGCTGGAAATGTAAATATTTCAACTCCAGATTTATTAGTAGCTAATGGTGCCGTAGTTGGTAGCCAAACTATAGGGAATGGTGCTGGTGGAAACTTAACAATTAATGCGAAACGCATTCAAGTAAGTGGAAATAATAATCCTGCAGCCACTGCTTTATCTACAGCAAGTTTAGTGGCTGGTAATGCTGGTCATTTAATTATTAA
>JBCBQE010000826.1:0-3407 GCA_039820385.1 Cyanobacteria bacterium J06635_10 | reverse complement strand
GAAGGCTGGAGCTACCTCTACAAAGCCAACCGTTAGGTGGCGGGCATTCGGCGCATCTTTATAAAGAAATGGTATAACTCCTAACTCCTAACTCCTAACTATTTATTAATAATTCAACCACTTTGCTTGAGATTGATAGCGCACAATTACTGGATTGGAAAGTCGGTTTATTTCTACGTTTCCTAACTGTATATCTTTAGGTAATTCAAATAAATGATGTAAAATCGGTTCTGTTAAAAAGCGTGTTTCTACAGGAAGTCGTAATTTCTCTAAGTTTAATTGATAACGGGATGCTAAAACAAAACCCCAAGGTCCGAAACTGGGAACACTTACGGTGTAGGGATTCACTTTTAATCCAACTTCTCCAAGTGTTGCGGCGATACAACCGATAACTTTGGGAGCAAAAAATGAACTTGATGCTTGCGTTACTAAAACTCCTCTATCTGTGAGTCTTCCTAATAAACGTCGGTAAAAACCTTCTGAGTAAAGTTTGGCGATCGTTTTTTGATCTGGATCGGGGAAGTCTGCAATAATCACATCAAAGTTGTCTTTTAATCCTGGTGCGCTCAAAAATGCGTCGGCGTTGATTATTTCTACTCGGGAATCTTGTAAGGCGTTACCGTTTAAGGCTTTTAATTGGGGATGACGGCTAGCTAGTTTAACAACTTCGGGATCTAATTCAATTAATACTACTTTTTCAACTTCTTTCCATTTGAGTACTTCTCTTACCGCCATTCCATCTCCAGCACCCAATACTAAAACTCGTTTTTTCGACGGTGTTGCACTCATCGCCGGATGTACTAATCCTTCATGGTAGCGGTATTCATCCACTGTGGATAGTTGCAAGTCGCCGTTGAGGAACATTCTCACATCTTTGCCTTTGCGGGTTAATACAATTCTTTGATAGGGAGATTGTACTCTTTTAACTATCGGTGCTGAATATAAGTTATTTTCCAAATTGTTGCTGATAGATATGGTAGCGGGTGCGAGAGTTAAAAGTAGTACGCCCAAAACTAAACCTACATAACTCCAACGCCGTAAATGGGGAAAACTACGTGCGATCGCAAACACCATGAAAGCCGGTAATGAACCCAAGATAAAAGCTGTGGGAAACATTCCATACATCGGTAATAAGATAACCGGAAAAGCTAGGGAACCGAAAAGCGCTCCTAAATAATCCAAGGCCAAAACGCCAGCCAAAGCTTCCCGAACGCCTTCTTCCATTTCCAGCACTCGCGTTAAAATTGGCACTTCCAATCCTGCCAGGATTCCCAAGCTTATAGTCACTAGGAATAACCCCAACCAAAGGTCACCATTCATTACAAATAAAGCGAACAATCCCAGGGGAAGTAGGGCTGTTAGAGGTGCGATCGCCAATTCCACACCAAGGAAAGCCAACAACAATTTTCGTTGCATAAATTGACCTTCGGCATTCGGTGCAATAAATTGACTCAAGTAAGAACCAGCACCCATCGCTGCAAGAAAACCACCGACAGCAATACCGTAAGCAAGAGCTTGGTTTCCGACTAAATAACTAGCCAAAGTACCTAAAAGTAGTTCTACAGCAAGTCCACAACCAGAAGAAACAGCCGCCGCAGTCAGTAAAAATCTACGTTGAGTCTTGTTTAAAAAGCAACTATTAGTTGCAGTATTTCTATCTATCTCAGAAAAATTATTCGCTTCCATTTCAGTGAACAGTGAACAGTGAGCAGTTAACACAGTGAACAGTGAGCAGTGAACAGTGAGCAGTGAACAGTGAACAGTGAACAATTGATCATCGATCATTGATCATTGATCATTGATCATTGATAACCCCCATCCCCTATTTCCCACTACCGGGGCCACCTCCTTGAAAACCACTGTAAGATGAGCGACTTTCGGAGTGAAATATCCATGTTCCGTCATTACCGTAGTAACCTGATGCAGTGGTACCCCTACGAGGAGAGAAGTTTGTTTGTTTTTCTTCACGCAATACGAAAGCTGATTTATGACTATAAGCATCGGTAATTGACCACATTGCCATTAAAACTGCTATTCCAGCAAAGATTTTTGAAAGCATAATTTTTTATCTAATTTTAATTTTTTTAATTGTTTTAGTTGTTTTACCAATCCAAAATCTAAAATCTAAAATCCAAAATTCTATCAGTTATCTGTTATGGAAGAACTAATATGCACGACATTTACAGGTAAGCGAGTACGATTGCCATCGCGAACGGTTAGAGTTGTTTTATCTACTGGTGCATCTGGGATAACTTCTACGTGAAAGCCGTATGAATCCTGCGGTTCAAGTATAAAAAACATCTGTGCTTTTCCTGTTGCCCGTTCGAGTTGTCCGTTATCATCCCTGTGAAACGTTAAATCTAAATAAAGATTTTCGCTGTATAGGAATTCCCCATAAGAATTATTGACAACCAGTCGAGCTTTCATTGTATAAGGAGTGGTTTCGTCAGATTCCACATCGATTTTCACGCGTACTAGTTTATCGGCACCGCCAAGAGTAGCACGCTCGCTGGGATCGCTATCGTTGATTGTTTTAGAAATCACTTTTTTTCCAGTAGCCGGAGTTGCTATGGCTGTCATTACAGCAAAAGCCAAAGTTCCAAATAAACCAGGCCACAAATGGATGGTATCTGTGACTCCATTGGATACTTTCACATGAATAGGTACGGCTCCTGTAAATTCGCGCCCAGATGTATCGCCATAACCCAATACAGAAATTGCCAGTGTCACCTCTTCGTTTTTCTTGCCGCGAATATCTAAACCAGCTTCCAAATCATCCTCGCTCCAAGTACCAGACTCCCCATCTTCATACCAATTACCGGATTCACGCCATGCTTGCTTAACAGCAGAAGCAATTAATTTTCCTTGTGAATCGAGCAACTGAATCTCGTAAGTAACCCAACAGTTATTTGGTATAGAGGCGATGGCATCAATCCGTAAGGCTCCAATCGATTGGGGTTCAATTTTCAGCGCTTCAATTTTTGTAATTTCTCCTGGTTTGACTTGGACATTTTGAGAAAAAATGGTTTTGACAAAAAATATAGATGAAATTAGTGCTAAGAATACTAAACCCATAGCACCAAAAGCAATATAAATTGCAAAGTCTACAAAACGACTTGTCAATTTAACATTTATATTTGCTGACATAATTTTTCAGCTTAACAGTATTTTTAACAACACAATGACATGATAACCTTCCGGAAAAAGTAAACTTGGTTTATAAAACTACTGCAAGCTAGATTTAACAAAGGATTTAGCTTTATTTTAAATGTATAAAATCTATTTTTATTTAGCTAAAAATGATGATTTTACGGATAAAAAGCGATTAATTTGTAAAATTTTGTAAGTGAAAACACAGTGTAAAATCGTATTAATTTATCAAAATTTTTCTGGTTAATTTAAAATAG
>JBCBQE010000825.1:0-3413 GCA_039820385.1 Cyanobacteria bacterium J06635_10 | reverse complement strand
ATTACGCAATCCCTAAATTCTAAAAATCCACCTATTCTACACTTGTTAAGTTCTGTATCGCTTATTTCGCAGTGTTCTTGTATTTGCTTGGTAGTTAGAGATTTTTTTGAATCGAAATAATGTTGAAATAGCGGAAGTTCTTGTTCCTTAGAGCTTTTAGCCAAGTTAGTCATACTACTCGACTTTATTCTTTTCTGGTTTTTTGGCATCATAATTCTAGATTATTTTTATTTTACTCTCTAGTTCTGCAAAACTAGAGTTTTTTTTACTCTTTTCTTATATTACTAGAGTTAAATGTTTGCATCAAATTTCACTAAAAAAATCTTACCTCTCTCAGCTTAAATTTGCTAAACGCCTAACGGCATCTAAGATTTGAGAACTTTTAGTAATGAGCTTACTAGAGATAAAAGTTTGGTGCTCAACGCCAAGCCTTACGGCTACTCAACGCCGCAGCTTACGGCATCATAGGTTTTGTAACTTCCATCATATAACTCAATAACCATCATCACTCCCCACTTCCACAAAAGTAATAATTATTCATCGCCTTTACTTCCTCCCGCACCAACTCCACCAACTCCGGGGGGCTTTTAACAACTGCTCCCCTGCCATACCACATCACCCACCGCTTCAAATCATTAATCCCCCGTACATTCATTTTCAGCGTTAATGAACCATCTTCATGTTCTTCAATTTCCTGGGTATAATGCCAGCGACGCTCGCGAATATACGGCGCAGTTTTAGCATCAAACCAAACTTCCACCGAGAGAATTTTGTCCCCAACTTCATGCTGAAAAATGCTACCGATATATTCTTTGGCATTAAAATTAGAGTCTGGTGTAAAGTGCTCTGATAAAACTTCCAACTTTCTAATCCTATCTACCCGAAACCAGCGAATTTCTTGACGGTTGTGACAATAACCAATCAAGTACAAATTAGTACCGCGATATACGTGTAATAAATAGGGATCTAGCTTGCGATCGGAGATTGCATTGCGACTTGCAGTATAGTAAGTCATTAGTACAGTTTTCTGCTGACTGCAAGCATCTTCGAGCTTGTGCCAAATATCTGGATCTAAATCACTTTGAGCACCTCTACCAAAGCAAATATATTCTTCTGCAAGTTGTTGTACGTTAACCCACGTTTTTTCTGGCAAACGCTCGCTTAATCTGGCGATCGCTGACTGTAATTGCATGGCATAAGGCGAACCTGCATAGGCTTCAAGCATTCTCGCACCTACAGTCAGAGCAAACAATTCACCTTGAGTTAAAGGAATACTCGGCAAACGCCATTGAGGATCGGTATAATGATGACCTTGTTGACGGTTGTACTCCAAGGGTGCGTTAAATCGATCGCGTAAAAAAGCCAAGTCGCTACGTATAGTACGCGAGCTGACTTCCACAGCTTGGGCAAGATAGGAATTCGTTGTTCGCTGCGAAGATCTTAGTAATGAATCGATTTGCAATAATCTTTCCAGGTGGCGGGACATACTTCTTGAGGAAATTGATTAGCAATTATCCTAAAACAAGAACCCGGCAAAAACCTTTCCACCTACTAAAAAATATTTTCGACAAGTTTTATAAACTTATCTAAACTAAACTATTAACATTTTTTACATCCAAGAAATAAAACAACACATAATGTGAGAAAAAATTAGATCGAAACTGTAACCAAACCACCGTATAATAATTTTTACCCATCCCTTGACTCAGGAGAATAAAGCCATGCCAATGGCAGTAGGAGTAATAGAAACACTAAGTTTTCCTGCAATACTTATAGCCGCAGATACAATGGTCAAAGCCGCCGCAGTTTCAGTAGTTTTTTACGATAAATCGGAAAGTGGACGCTTTTTCGTTGCAGTCAGGGGACAGGTTGCTGAAGTCAACCGTGCTGTAGAGGCAGGGCTTGAAGCTGCTGAAGAACAATCCCACGGAGGGAAAGTAATGAGTCACTATATCGTACCCAATCCCCCAGAGAATGTGGAAAGCGTTTTACCAATCCATTTCACTTCAAAATCAGAACCTTTCCGTTTCTAGTACGCAATTGTTCAATTTCTGAGAAGATAAAGAATATATTGGTAGCTATAAAAAAGTATGTATTTACATCCGTACAATAATTTGGTAGCACCACATAAGTTTATTAATACAGGAGATTATAAATGCCACTACAGGCAGTTGGCGCGTTAGAAACTAAAGGTTTTCCTGCCGTATTAGCAGCGGCGGATGCCATGGTAAAAGCTGGTAGAGTTACCCTTGTTGGTTATATCAGAGTTGGTAGTGCTCGCTTTACAGTTAATATTCGCGGCGACGTTTCCGAAGTTAAAACTGCTATGGCTGCTGGTGTTGAAGCCGCTGAAAGCTGTCATGGTGGTGTGCTCGAATCTTGGGTAATTATTCCTCGTCCCCATGAAAACGTCGAAGCCGTTTTACCAATTGCTTATTCAGAACAAGTTGAAGAATATCGACTTGCTGTCGAAAACCCGATCGTAGGTAGGTCTAATGGTCGGTAATTAGTTAAATTTTACAAGGTTTGGGTTTTTGCTAAAATACATCCAAATTCCATATACCCAAAACTGATAATTTATCTAGTGCGGGCATCTTGCTCGCTACTAAAGCAACAAATTAAATCAAGTTATACGGCATTAATGCTCTCCATGCTACCAGAATTCCTATAAACTCTTATCTAATTCTCTCGTTTTCATTAAGTGGCATGTCAATACCCAGCCAACTAATGATGTCAAAAAAGTACCCTTAAGGGTACTTTCGCATTTTCAGTATTTTTTTCATAATCATGATTAGAATAATTATTTTCTATTTGCTTTATCCAGAACTTTAAATGTAAAAAAGTTCCAACTCTATTGTTAAACAGCATCATGTTGTCTAATTAATCCGATAGTTTATTTTTAGAAGTTTATTGTGCTTACTCTTACACCAAGAGCGAGTTTACTACTGGTAATTAAAACAATAGCCACACTACCTACTACATTCTTATTTTAACTGTAATGATATACAAACAAACTGGAGAAAAAAGCTCAAGGTGTGTAAAAATAAATACTCACATAAATCTAGATTTGAGAGGTGAAACTAATATGTATAAAGCAACGTCTATGTTGGAAAGTTAATTCTATTGCTTGCGTTCATAGATAGTCTTTTATCAGCTATCGAATACATTAACTTATATATCACGCATCTATCCAAGGATATATATAGTAAATTTGACTGAAATAACCGCGCTTTTTAACTATCTTCCGAATATTTTGATTAATATTAAATCTTGTAAAGGAAGATATATTATTTCAGTCAAATTTACTATATATATCCTTGGATAGATGCGTGATATATAAGTTAATTCTATTGCTTGCGTTCATAAATAGTCTTTTATCAGCTATCGAATACATTAACTTATATATCACGCAT
>JBCBQE010000824.1:0-3414 GCA_039820385.1 Cyanobacteria bacterium J06635_10 | reverse complement strand
GCCTTATGTGCTATACCTGTATAGCACATAAGGCTTGGATTTATTTTAAAGAATTACAAAACCCTGTCAATGTAGAACAGGTAAATGCAGCAGTAGGAATAAATGTGTTTTTATTGCTTAGCGCTTCATACCGAGAAATAAAGCAGACTTTTTCACCTTGCGGGAATCCAGCCTCCTATATAGAATTTAATCCCCAAGCACTAATAAGTTTGATCGCAAAAACAGCAGTTTTTCACCCAGAAACTACAAGAGGGCGAATTGGTGAAAAATCTTTAACATTCCTCAACTTATCAAAAGCCGATTTAACACAAGGCATGTTAGCCCGAGTCAATTTCGCTAATACAGATTTATCTAATGCTCGATTAAGAGACGCTTGTTTGGTAGGCGCAAACCTTGCAGAAGCAGATTTTACTGGTGCTGACTTAACAGGTGCTAATTTGACAAACGCAAACCTGACGAATGCCAAATTTACGGGTGCTAACCTAACTGGTGCTAATCTTTCGGGAGTAAATCTCGATTTAGTTAATCTTTCCAACGCCTGTTTATTTCAAGCTATCATTACTGAGATTGACAAAGAAACTGCTGTAGCAAATGGTGCCATATTTTCTTTAGCTAAATTTGAAGAACTTAAACGTTTACTGTCATATCAATCACGAATATATGATAAATATACAGGAGATAACACAGAGATTACATTTAAGGAAACTCCCTCCACAGGGCAAATTGAAAGCGCAGAAGGCGAACCAATTTTTCCTTTAGACTTAGACTCGGAGATGGAAGATGAAACCGTTTTGGGAATTAATTCTATGGATTTTTATATCAAGGGGATGGAAGAAGGTAGAGGGAGCTCGCGGGGTTAGTAGTTGGGAGCTCGCGGGGTTAGGAGTTAGGAGTTATTTAAATTTAACCTTTAACCTTTAACATACAGACCTATTTTTTACGTTATATTTTGATTTTTAAGTAAAATGCTACGACTTTATCATGTATTGCTGGGTTTGATATTAATTCCGATAGGGGTTAAAACGGCTGTTTCGTATTTTTCTGAGGATGAAAAACCAGAACCAAATCCGGTGAAAACACCAACTCCAACTACAACTTTAGTTAGTGCAAAATCTAACCCAAATAATATTTGGAGCAATCTAATAGAAGAGACTCCGCTTCCACCTGGTTGGAAAATTAATCCTTGTGGAAATAATAATTCCCTACTGTGTGTTTCGGCGAATGGAAAAATTTTAGGTACGGTGGAAATGGGAATTTTTCCTTTGGAAACTCAGCTTAGTTTTCAAAAGATGCTAATTAATGCTGGTATTCCACCTAATTCAGATGTAGATTATCAGAATCCTAAATACCTTGCACAGGTTAAGACTGCACTTAATGCTTGGGTAACGAATCAATACAACCTACTAGCTAAAAAGCATTCTCAGAAAGCGTCTACGAAGGATGATATATTATTTTCTCCTTATCCACCACAGAAAGCACGGGTTGGTAAACTAGAAGGAGTACGTTACGGTTTTGCTGGACTTAAACAGAAAGGTGGCCTATACGAACACCATACAGGTTATATCGCTTTTGATGGTAAAGCACTTTATTTAATTAAAACTGCTTTTGAACCTGTTCCATCAACTGGTAATTTTGAAAAATTGGAGAATCTATCAGTATTTCAACCCTATTTAAATGCTGTTGTCGCAAATTTGAAGTTACCAAAATAGGGTATTGTATCTGTGAAGGCGATTGATAATTGGTCAAAACTTACCATCTTCTCACAAATGGTGGATAGTGCGTGACGCTACAACACTTATTACTGCCTTCAATTTTTTCCATCGCGTCACACCCTACAAAACAAAGTAATTGTGCCAATGGAGGAGAAAAAGGGAACTAGGAAACAGAAGGTTTTAAATTTTACTCAAATAAAACTGGTCAAGATTTCGTTACATACTTCTGATTTTTTTCACCGACTTACTTAGCTTATATAGATTGTAAATTAATGTATCGACTATTGGGATTCAAATTAGGAAGCTTTGAAATAATCCATTGCTGATTTTAAGCTCGATCGTAAATAATCTATTACTTAATTTTGATTGCTAAGTGCATAAGTAGCATTCAATAAGAACCATTAATAAGTAAATAGCTACAAGTTTTACAAAGGGGAAAAAATGCGAAATCTAACTCCAAAACAACGACGACAAGAGTTATTTGAGCAGTATGTTTTTTCGCGCCGTACTATGATGGCACTCATGGCTTTGGCTTGTACTCCTGGTTTAGAAACTTTACTCAACAGGGAAACTAAACCAGACCTACCCGAGCCACCAGATAATCCTACCATCCCCAGTTTACCTCAAAAAGAAACACCGGCAACTCAACAAGAACGCCAAATGCAGTTGCAACAGATTCGGGAAGAATATCGGCTGGATTTGCGGTTACCGAATTCACCCCGAGTAGAAACTTTACCAGAGCAAGAAGCATTTTCTGAAGGGTATAGAAATAATCTAGCAATGTTAACGGAGAAAGTAACGGCCAATCAACAAGAATTTCAGGAGAATCCTAAATCCCTTGAAAGCTTTGATGATTATGCTGCGCTATTTCCTATTTTACCGTTACCCGATATTGCTCAAACCTTCCGCAACGATGATTTGTTTGCCAGACAAAGACTTTGTGGCCCCAATCCGATGGAATTAAAAAATGTTCTCACGGTGGATTACAATCTTCGCGACAAACTTGGGATAACAAACGATGTTTTTAAAGCCGTTTTAAGTAAGATAAGAGGCAAAAAACGCATTAATACTACTCTTGAGAGAGCTATTAAAGAAGGAGGTTTGTTTGTCACCGATTACGCATTACTCGATGGTATTCAACCCCAAGAAAACAAGTTTCTCACTGCTCCAATTGCGCTCTATTTGGCTCAAAGAAATCGCGGGGATTTTGAGTTAATTCCTATTGCTATTCAGTTGGGACAGGTACCGGGAGAAAGTTTGCTTTGCACGCCTTTAGATGGTGTAGACTGGACTATAGCTAAGCTAATTACCCAGATGGCTGATTTCTACGTTCATCAGCTTTACCGTCACTTGGGGCAGACTCATCTGGTAATGGAATCCTTTGCATTAGCCACTGTACGCAATCTCGCTGCTCGTCATCCAATAAATGTACTTTTAAAGCCTCATTTTGAGTTCACGATGGCAATCAATAGCGCTGCTGATACAACCTTACTTAAGCCTGGAGCAGGGATTGAATTTAGCTTCGGTGGTATTTTGGATGATTCGTTAAAACTTACCGAACGAAGTGTATCCGAGTATTTCGAGAATTTCAGCCACTTTGCACTTCCCACCAATTTACGTCAGCGTGGTGTTGATAGTTCTTCTACTTTACAAGATTTTCCCTACCGAGATGACGGATTGCTTATCTGGAATAGCTTGTCAG
>JBCBQE010000823.1:0-3416 GCA_039820385.1 Cyanobacteria bacterium J06635_10 | reverse complement strand
CATTGTCGAAACTAAAATTGAAGCAATGCCACCCTCACGACCTGCATCTTGTGGCTCTGTTGTCAAGAATTCCCAGGAAAGCTTTCCCGTACCATGCCAAAAAAGATCCATTAAAAGCCAAATAAAAACTGCGGTGACAGCAATCGCAGCTGCCCAAACGAGGAAACTCATTAGGATGTCTGTATAGGCAATCTTTCGCCTTCGATGTTTTACAGATTGGCGCATTTAATTTCTCTCTTTTTCAATATCATCAGTTCCTAGCACCTGAGGCTTCTTTGATTACAATTTGATATAGGTTCTATAGAAACATA
This sequence comes from Cyanobacteria bacterium J06635_10, assembly GCA_039820385.1. GTDB lineage: Bacteria > Cyanobacteriota > Cyanobacteriia > Cyanobacteriales > Nostocaceae > Rivularia. The sequence continues at coordinate 3,105 of JBCBQE010000823.1, read as the reverse complement.
GAATCAACAGATGCTCTATAAAACCGATCCCACTATGCTATGTAGCTTAATCGAAATAAATTTCCTTTTGTGCGATCGCCTCTGCAAGTAATACTAAAATCAAACTTCCTACCATCAACAGCAATCCACTCACAAACAAAGCCGAACGGTGATCTCCCAAAGCGAAGTCCATTTCTAAAGCAATATTTGCAGGTAGAGTCCGAATCGAATCGAACAAACTATTGGGAAATTGAACAACATTACCACAAACCATTAGCACTATCATAGTTTCTCCTATAGCCCGACCAGTTCCCAGGATGATACTAGTGAACAATCCCGATCGCGCAACAGGTAAAACAATCTCTCGAATAGTTCCCCATCGCGATAATCCCAAAGAAGCTGCACCTTGTAAATATTCTTCGGGTACTCCAGCTAAACTGGCATCAGCAGTTAAGGCGGTTGTGGGTACAATCAAAAGTGCGAGCATTAGAATACCAGCTAACAAGCTAGCTCCCGGTGGTTGCAAGCGATTGATCGAGGGAACCACTACTACTAATCCCCAAAAACCGTAAACAACACCGGGAATTCCTGCCATTAACTCTAACAATCGTCGATAAAAGTTTGCAATCGGTCTGGGGGCATAATAGTGACAAAACAGAGCTGACAAAATACCGATAGGAGCAGCTAGTATAATTGCGCCAGTTACAACCAACACCGTACTCATAACCATCGGCGTGAGATTATACAGTCCTTGACCAGGATTCCAGGAAGCATCACTGAAAAAGTGAAGTAAGCCAATATTCTCTAAGGCAGAACTTGACTCAAGAACCAGGAAAACCATAATAAACAGGACAATTGTCCCTACAATGGCTGCGATACCCCGCAAACTCCAGACCAGTAAACGGTCAATTTTTTGCGGGAACGAAGTTTTCTTTGCGTAATATGTCATGGTTCTCCTTAGCCCGAGCAAAATCAATGAATTCCTTAGTCAATCTTGTAGGTTCTCCTTTTGTTACTAAGTTGAGTTGCCGCAACAAAGGGAAACTTCCGTCTTCAACAGTAGTATTTGTTGCTTCAATCCCATCTAGACTAAGTAATTTAACCTTTGCACCCTGGTTGATGTCCTGCTGTGCAGAACCAATAGAAACATAGCCGATGGAGTTGGGATTCCCAGCCACTGTTTTAATTCCCTGCTGGTCATCTCCTATTACAACATCAGCTTTAACAGCCTTATTATCAACGCCGAAATACTTCAAAAATAGGTTAAGCGTCGAACGTCCCTCTGCCTTATGCACGGTGGTGATGGGAACATCTTTACCACCTAACTCTTTCCAATTTTTGATTTTTCCACTATAAACATCAACAACTTGGTTTTTAACAATCTTATCTAAGGGATTGTCTGCATGAACAATGACACTGATTCCATCACGGCCAATCAGAAACACTCGCATCCCTTTTTGCTCTTCTTGAGTCAGAGCTTTAGAAACCATACCAATATCAGACAACTGTTGACGTGCATCTGCCAACCCCCGTGCAGAACCACCTGTATGGACATCAATGCGAGTACCAGGATTCTTTTGTTCAAAACGTTTACCCAGTTCTGAAACTAAAGGAGCAATTGTACTAGCTCCGGTTATCGTTAACTTTTGCTGCTTCGATTCACTAAGGATAGGTTGACCACAGCTTTGTATGCAAAAATATGCAATTACACCTATTGCTAGATGTAGAGTTACTTTGCGACTCATAGGCTATTTATATAACTTAATACGAGTTATTCCACCGGATGTGACTAAATATGCACATTAATCCGACTCTTGATCTTATTCTTATAGTTAGTGAGATATTTGGCAACAGGATAAAATTAAGTTTTGTAGCAGGTATCGTGTGAAATGTAAGATCAAAAGGACGGCCCGCAACTGGCACATTCTGATTGTAGGGTGCTTGTACACTGACTGATTTTTAAGGCAGTAATAAGGCAATCAGTGTACGGCACCACCCCACCATTGTGACAATATCGTAAGTCCCGATCAAATCTATATTTTTTAAGGCGAGAAGGTAGTACGAGATTATATTAGTGCTTTTAATTTAGAAGAAGACGATCGTGAAACTTAAATTCACAATCCAATATCCATGTATATACAGAATAACGCCTCACCAAAATCAATCAAACTTCTCTCCCCGGGCTAAAAGTTCAATAAATTCGCTGCGAGTCAAATTATTTTGTTGTGCTCGCGCATCTAAATTTTTCCAAGCAGTATCGGTGAGTCGTAGCGATCGCACCTGTTTTGCTTCTTGATAATCTCGCTCAAACTTACCAGAGCTAGAGCGTTTGCGTCGTGTGGTTTTTTCTCTAATTGCAGTATACTTATCTTCATCCGTTTTTGGCTTCCCAACGATCAAATCAACCAAACAATCAACCAACCTTTCTCGCTCCATTGGCATAATTTCCCCAGCTTGAAGCATATACTCAATCATGGTGTAATGCACTAAAGCCCCCATGAATATCCTTGTTGTCGCTTCTGTATCGGTGAGTTGCAATTGTGGATGCGATCGCAAATACTCATTCACTACTTGAACAAACTTTTTATCTAGATTGGAAGCCATATACTGCGCCAGCATTGGAAATCTTCCAGATTCACCAATCATTAAACGGATTAAATCTAGAAATTCTGGCGTATCGCTAATATTTGTACTAAATTGATTTAATAAATTATTTGCTAAAAAAGTTAAAACTTCCCTAGGTTGGCGTTGGAACATTTCCGGGTTTAACCGTGAGAAAGCACCCCCGCAAGTTGAAATTAAACGCTCAATCAAAGCAATAAATAATTTCTCCTTATCTTGAAAATAGCTGTAAACAGTTGTTTTCGAGACTCCTGCTGCTGCACTCACTTTATCCATTGTGGTTGCAGCAAAGCCATGCCTCAAAAACTCCTGCATCGCACCTTGTAAAATCGCTTCAACTTTTTCTGCCGACTGCGAATTCTCTAGATTATTATTCGCTTTTCTAATAGTTCTTTTTTTATTTTGCATATTAATTAATACAATAGGGATAATGGTAAAAGATACTTTTTGCCTCTCCCCTCAAGAGGGGAGAGGTTTGGAGAGGGGTTATAACTGCACTGTACT
>JBCBQE010000822.1:0-3422 GCA_039820385.1 Cyanobacteria bacterium J06635_10 | reverse complement strand
CTTGCGATCGTAAATATTGTTGTAGCACACAGGTTGCATTTATTTATATAAGATATTGATTAATATTAAAACTAAATTATGCTGACAAATAGTAATTACAAAGTCGCAGCTTATATTACTGCTTACGAAGATAGTGAAGCACTCAATAAAACAATTGCTGCAATACAAAAACAGCTATACACGATATCAGAAATATTTATTGTAGATAATTCCAAACTTCAAATTATATCAGAAAAAAAATTTCAAAATATTATCGTTGAATTTCATCCCGAAAATATAGGTGTTGATGGAGGACTAAATATCGCGATAAAATGGGCTATTGAAAAAGGATACGATTTTCTTTGGCTTTTCGATCAAGATAGTCAACCAGTACCAGATTGTTTAGAAATTTTATTAACCAAATATCAAAAATTATCTGCAAAAAACCATAATATTGGAATTATTGCTCCTCAAATACTCGATATCAATACTTTACAGGAGTTTCCCGGACATGTTTTTGTGGATTACAAATTTTTACCATTACCTGGATATGCACAAATTCAGGATTATTATAACTGTGATGGTGTAATTACTTCAGGCTCTCTTGTCAATTTAAGTGCAGCTCAATTAGTTGAATTTCCGCCATGTAATTTATTTCTCGATGCAGTAGATTATGCCTATTGTATGAATTTTAGAAATCAAGGTTATCAAGTAATTGTAGCGAAAAGTACGACCATGGCACATCGTCTTGGGAATTATTCTCAAGTAAAAGACAGACTATCCAAGATCGATAATGAAATTTTCACTTTTACTTGTTCGCCATCTCGTTATTATTATGCTTGCCGAAATCATACTTACTTTGAAACTCGTCAATCAAATAAGCGGATGTTACATTTTTGTCTGATCCATAGATTAAAATGTCTAATAGATATGATAATTAGAGTTATACGTTACGAACCAGATTTAGTTTTATGCAAAATATGGGCTTGCATCTTTGGAACCTTTGACGGTTTTAGAGGTAGACTTGGTAAAACTTGGTGAAGCTTAAATTTTATATTTTATTAATTTTATTCCAAAATAGCAGTAATATAAAAATTCAGGAATAGTTAATGATAAATCAATGGAAATCATTTCTGCTGAAATTCCTGATGTTCTAATTATTGAACCACCAGTATTTCAAGACGAACGTGGGTTTTTTTTTGAAGCCTTTAATTTAAGAAAATTTACTGCGAAAACGAGTATAGATGTTAACTTCGTTCAAGATAACCATTCTTACTCAAAACAAAACGTATTGCGCGGTTTGCATTATCAAATCGTACAACCCCAAGGAAAGCTAGTACGTACGGTTGTTGGTAGTATATTTGATGTCGCGGTAGATATTAGAAAAACTTCTCCTACTTTTGGTAAATGGGTGGGTTATGAAATCAGCGCTGAAAATAAGCGTCAAATATGGATTCCACCAGGATTTGCTCATGGTTTTGTGGTACTTTCCGAAGTTGCTGAAGTTCTTTATAAAACTACGGATTATTACGCTCCCGAGGGAGAACGTACTATTCTTTGGAATGATACCCATCTAGATATAAATTGGCAAATCGCGACTCCGCCAATTCTGTCTGCAAAAGATGCAGTAGGTAAACCGTTCAAATTAGCTGAAGTTTTCCCTTGATTTTGTTTGTCAGTAGAGACGCGATATACCGCGTCTCGCGATTCAATATAAACTACCACCAAAACTCTGCGTCCAATAAGTATTGTAATTTATCTCCCCGGTATCATTCTCTAAATAGTGATATCCAACTCCAATTTCTTGAAAATCGGGATTGAGAATACTTGCGCGATGCCCGGGGCTATTCATCCATCCTCTAACAACTTCTTCTGCAGTTATATGCCCTGCGGCGATGTTTTCACCCACACGAGGCAATTCATAGCCTGCTGCAGCCGCACGATCGCCAGATGTACTACCGTTAGAACCTTCGTGGCTGAAGAAGTCATTCACAGCCATGTCTATACTATGTGATTGAGCAGCGCTGGATAGGTTGGTATTTAAAGTTAGAGGCTGCAAACCTTCTTGAATACGATAAGAGTTTGTCAATGCGACAACTTCATCGATGAGAGGATTAGTGGTTGGAGGAGTTGATGCTCCTTGAGGTGTGGGAGCGACTGGTGTATCTGGTACTGGTGCAGACTCATTCAACACTATAACCTCGGATTCTGCTTCTATAGGGGTTACAGACAGACTCAAATTATAGTTACTATTAACTAGTTCTATACCAGGGGAAACCCTAATATAGTAAGCACCATCTTCTAAGTTCTCAACATTCAAAGATTCGCTGACATTACCGTTGTTGGCTGCACTAGCGATAATATCACCACTACTATCGAGCAAATCTAAGTCTACATCTGCACTCAAACCTTTGATTGATAATTCGAGATTGCTGTTGGCGTTATTCAAAGTCAAACTATAAAAGTCATCGCTATCGGAATTTCCAATAGAATCTCTGAAAATTATCTGCCCAGAGTCTAAAGTTATTTCGCGAGCGCTATCTAAAGTATTTCCGGCAATATCACTTTTTATATATTCGCTAGCCGCCAGCCCATCAGGCAAACCTACTGTGACAAAGTGTTTGTAAGCTTCTTCGTTACTGAAGCCATTTAAGGCCAGGTTATTATTCAGATAATATTCGACATCGAATCCTGCTGCGGATGCTCTTCCTTCATTCAAACCATTCACAACAAAATGCTCTAAAAGCTGTTCGTTATCGAGTGAAGTAGCGGCTAAATCGGCATGAGCATTTTTGTAAAATTCAGCATTAAAGGCTGGCGAGAAAGAGTCTCCCTCGTTTAAACCCTCTGTGACAAAATAACTAAATGCTTCTGTATAGCTGTTACCGACAGCTTGAGCTACATCCGTATTATTGGCTAAATAATATTTGAGATCGAAGAATGGTGAAAATGAACGTCCTTCAGCTATACCATTATTTTTTAAATGTTCAAATAACTCTTCATTATTTAAATTACTTAAGTCGCTATTATTTTCGCCATAAAATTCTAGATCGACGAATGGGGAGAATTTCCGCCCTTGACTAACACCATAATTGACTAAATTTTCATAAGCTTCTTTGTTATTCAAACCAGCTAAATCGCTGTTACTGGCACGATAAAAATCTAAATCGACTAGCGGTGAAAATTCTAGACCATTTTCTAAACCATAATTTTTGAAATGTGACCATGCTTGGCTATCACTCAACCCACTCAAATCTGAGTTCATAGAGCGATAGGAATCAGCATTAAATAAATTATTACTAGGCATAGGTTTATTAGGGAACAACACAAAAAAAACAGCGCAAATGTTTGCTTTTCGTCAGCATCCTATACCACGTGGTGATATATCATAAAACCGAAAGTTTTATGTTTAAGAAAAAATTAACTATTCGTTCAAATAGAAA
>JBCBQE010000821.1:0-3426 GCA_039820385.1 Cyanobacteria bacterium J06635_10 | reverse complement strand
TCGAACTATGGCGAAGATTACTATCACGTTACTCTAATGCTAACCGAAATTGGCTAGATTATTTGTAATTTTGGTTTAGCAATTCTGGGGACATTTACTGTATTAACTAAAGTTTCTCCATACCTCGATAATTTTATTGATGAAGGGTTGATTTTTTCTATTCTTTCAATTACATTTGACTGTATTAGATCGTCGGGAATTTGTTTGCAAACAAAGGTTCCCGAACCAATAATAGTTTCTAAATAGCCTTCACTTAAAAGTTGTTCGTAACTTGTGGTAACTGTGAAACGAGAAATTGATAGAGATTTGGATAATGCCCTTGTGGAAGGAATACGTTCCCCTGGTGTTAATCTTCCACTAAGAATGGCTTGACGAAGTTCTTCATAAAGTTGTTGATGTAAGGGTTTTGATGAATTATTGTCCAGAGCGATCGCTAAATCCATTGTGGATTTTCCTAGTAAAAAGTCCGCAGGCTGTGAGCCTGGGGCTATCCAAGCGAAGCCCCTCTTCAGGGGCTTCGTTTTTGTAGCCGCACCCTTATAGGGTGTCGGGAAAAATGTTTTTTCCGGCATTGGGATCCTCCCTCCTATTATGATTTGAGGGGTAATTCAATTATAAATTCAGTTTCTTCCCCGACTGTGGAATTACAAATAAGTTTACCATTGTGAGTTTCTTCAATAATTTGTTTAGCAATAGTAAGCCCCAATCCCGTACCTTTACCGATACATTTGGTAGTAAAAAGATGATCGAATATACGTTCTCTAACGGTTTCTGGCATCCCTAGACCATTATCTTTTATGCGAATCAATACTGTATTACGATCGTGAGAGGCTTCGGTGCTAATTGTTATTTTATGAGGATTAGCTTTTAAATCGGCAAATGTTTTTCCTTGACTTAATATATCTAAAGCATCAATTGCGTTGGCAATAATATTCATAAATACTTGATTTAACTGTCCCAAAAAACACTTTACAGGTGGTATTGTTCCGTACTCTTTAATAATTTCAATTGCAGGACGTTTATCGTTAGCTTTGAGACGATATTTTAAAATTAAAATTGTACTATCAATGCCTTCATGAATATTGCAAGCAACTTTTTGAGATGTATCGGCTCTGGAAAAAGTACGAAGACTGTTACTAATATCAGTAATACGCTCTGTTGCTACTTCCATAGAATTTAACAACTTTGGTAAATCTTCACTGAGGAATTCTAACTCAATATCTTCGGCATGTTCGCTAACAACTTCATCTGGAGTAGGATAATTTTGTTGATAGCATTCTATATGGGCAAATAAATCTTGAATGTATTCTTTGGTATTACTAATACTGCCTTTGAGAAATCCAATGGGGTTATTAACTTCGTGTGCTACCCCTGCAACTAAGTTACCCAAAGTTGCCATTTTTTCACTCTGTAAAAGTTGAATTTGAGATTTTTTTAGCTGCTGTAAAGTCTCAGTTAGTTCTGAAGTACGTTGCTCTAAGGCAATTACATCCCGATAGGCTCTCAACGCTACGATAGTAGTAGTAATTAATCTATGGCGGTTAAGTTCAACTTTCAACTTATAGTCATTAATATCATAATCAAGGATCACAGATTCTTCTGGAGCTTCCCCGGGTTGTCCGGTACGTAAAATGATTCGTACTAGTTTATTATTAAGTTGTTCGCGAATGTGTTTAACTACTTTTAAACCAGCGTCATTACTTTCCATAACTACATCTAAAAGCACGAAAGCCGTATCAGGATTTTCGGCTATCATCTGCATGGCTTCTTTTCCTGAGTAAGCAGAAATTAGGTTAACTGGTTTATTATCAAAGGTAAAATCTTGTAATACTAATTGAGTGGCTTGATGAACCGTCTTGTCATCATCTACAATCATTATTTTCCAAGTTTCATTACTTGTGATTTCAGCAGATGGTTCTGTATCATCTTCAATGAATAAAATTTCTTCCTCTTCTTCGATTAACATTATTTCATCATCTTCTAATGTTAATTCTGCTTTATTTTGATTCATAAACATGGCAATATTATAAACCTCGAACAATTAAATTTTATAAAAATACTTTAAGCAATGATTGAAGGAATAGTTAGCGTAAATTTAGTACCTTTACCAAGACTCGAATCTATATCTATATTTCCCTGTAATTTATGTGTAATTAGGTTATAGACAATATGCAAACCTAAACCGGTTCCCCCTTCATTTCTTTTCGTAGTAAAGAAAGGCTCAAAAATCTTACCTAAATTCTCTTGAGCGATACCACAACCATCATCGCTGTAGATAATTTTGATATCTTCAGGCTCTGATAAGATTTCAAAATGTAATTCTCCCTCTTCCCCCTGTGGATAAGCATGAATTAATGAATTCATGACTAAATTAGTTACTACTTGAGCTAAGCTACCAGCATAATTATTAATCCTCAGATTGTCATCGCCAGAAACTTTGATTTGATGTGGAGATTGTTTGAGTTGGGGAGCAAGATTAAGTAAAATCCCTTCAATATATTCTTTGACTTTAAAGTTACGTAATTCTAAATTAGTTTGATCTACTGCAACTTGCTTGAAACTATTAACTAATTCCCCGGCTCGATTGAGATTTTGTACCAGCAAATCGCTACTTTTTTTGGCAACTTCTATGTAATTATTTAATATCGAACGTTTTAATTGTCCCCGAGCAATATTATCAGCAAAATCTTGGGTTTTGGCAGCTAAATTAGAAGCGACAGTAATGCTTGTACCTACTGGAGTATTAATTTCGTGAGCAACTCCTGCGACTAAACTACCCAAAGCAGCCATTTTTTCCGATTCTACTAATTTATTTTGAGTGGTTTTAAGTTGTTCTAATGTGTCGGAAAGTTCTTTGGTTCGCTGTTGTACTTTTTGTTCTAAATTATCGTAGAGACGAGCATTTTCTAAAGAGATAGCAGCTTGGGTACAGAGCATATTAAGCATCAAAATGCGATCGCTTGTAAATACACCACTGGTTGATATATTTTTCAGGTACAAAATACCAATTAAATTTCCCTGGTTGAGCAGTGGTAAACACAGTAAGCTCTTTGGTTGCTTTTTCAGTAAGTATTCATCAATTACAGGTAAATCTGTGTTTAAATCATCAACTACCACTACTTCTTGGGTATTTTTGACATATTGTATTAATTTAGTTGGTAAATTGGGATTATTTTCTACGGGTTGGTAACAAAGCTCTGTTTCTGATGGTGTGGTAATTGCTTCAACGTACAATTCTCCTTTGACATTGGGGAGAATTAAAGCCGTGCGATCGCCCCCGGAATTTTGTAAAATAATTTGGGTGAATTGGGTTAGTAATTGATTAAGTTCGATAGTACTTGAAAGGGTTTGAGATGCTTTGAGAATACTCGTAAAGTCGAGAGCGTCATTAATACTTGTGACTGAGGAGTTATTAATTTGTGTGGA
>JBCBQE010000820.1:0-3430 GCA_039820385.1 Cyanobacteria bacterium J06635_10 | reverse complement strand
ATAGATTTTGGTGAAACAAAAGATTGTCTGAATATCAATTGATATTCAGACAATCTTTTGTTTCACCAAAATCTATTACCCGCAACCGTTGTGAAACCGATAATTTATTCGTATTTATTCCTGGAGGTAAATTTATTTCCGGTAGCGACAAAGCCGAAAGAGACTACGGTTATAGAATTTCGGCTGAAGCAGCAGCAAAAAGCCCCTCATCAGTGGCTAAAGAAGAAAAAGAATTACGTCGGGTTGGTTGGTTTAATGTAGAGTCTTCTCGAAAAGTGCTTTCTCTTCCCGCTTTTTGCATCAGTCGTAATTTAGTGACAAATGCGGAATATCAAAATTTTATCAAAGCAACTAATTATCCTCCGCCAGATATTTCCCACTCAGACTATCAAAAGCAAGGTTTTTTAGTGCATCCTTATGCCACAGTCAAACCCTATCGCTGGATTAACGGTAAATATCCTTCAGGAAAAGCACAACATCCGGTAGTATTAGTATCCTACGAAGATGCGATCGCATTTGCAAAGTGGAAAAGTAAGCAAGATAATCAAACTTACAGATTACCAACTGCACAAGAATGGGAAAAAGCCGCTCGTAGTAACGATGGGCGCTATTTTCCTTGGGGTAACAAGTGGGAAGCTAATGCTACGAATTGGGGTGGTAGCGGTTTGAATTCTACTAGTGCGATCGCTACTTTTAGTAAAAGTCGCAGCCCTTACGGTGTTGAAGATATGGCTGGAAATGTTTTTGAATATACTTCAACTCTACACTCACAGGTTTTTCGTACAGTGTCGGTAATGAAAGGATGTTCCTGGGATGATTTACCAGGGTTTTGTAGAGCTAGTTACTATCATACTCGTCCAATTAAATCCCGTCATATTCTATTCGGTTTTCGCTTAGTGCGAGAATAAATTAAATAGGTAGGCATAAGGAAAATAAATAGCAAGTACAAAAATGTAAATTAGCTTCACAGGCTTATACAATCTCACTAATCACTACTCACTATTCCCTACTCCCTTGTTATAACGATAATTTTTCCACACACCGGAATTATGTTAAAGTTTCTAATACTTGCTCTAAATCGCGACTAAATATTTGTTGATTATAGTTGTCTAATTGTTCTTTGTTTGTTGAATAATTAACTCCTGTCATTGTTACTTTTTGAACGTACTCCATCAATGGACGACGTAAGTTTTCGTATTTCTCAAATGCTTGTTGAATTGCCTTGATATCATTTAATTTTTCTAAAACCGCAAGTTTAGCAATAAGTGTAACAATAGTTGCTGCATCTTCCAAACCTTGATTTACTCCCTGAGCAGCAAAAGGCGGCATTCCATGAGCGGCATCACCTACTAATACCACTCTACCGGTGTGCCAAGGTGATTGTTTTTGATCAGAATTACCTTGAGTAAGTAGATTCGCAGTGGCAGGAAATTTAAAAGAATCTGAAATACTTGCACGGTGGATATGATAAGTACGGTGTTGCATATTTGTAGGGTTCGATATCCGTACTAACTCTTTAATAACTTTGGGAAAATTATTCTTTTCTAACTGTTCTAAAAGCAATTTACTTCAAATTGGCATTATCGGACAACTTAAGAACAGTATGATTTTCGCTCAACCAATCCTCATATTGCTAACGGGTACCCATGAGAATTGGAATCTATTGGTTTGTTCAAGTTTAAAAGACGAATGAAGCGAAATGTCTGTATCGCTTCATAACATCGCTATCAATTATTTAACCAGGGAAATTAAGCAGGATTGGAAAGCATCCTTTTCTGTAACAAACTGAGTATTGCAGATTTTTCTAAAATTCCCACTAACACGTTATTGTCACGAATCACAGTCAGTGCAGATAATTTTTGTTGTTCGATTAACTGCACTACTTCTAATAAGGGTTTGTCAGCTTTAACTGTGGTAGATTCTGCAATTGGTCGCATTATATCCTTAACTTGAGTTTCCGACCATAATTGCGTTGAAACGGTACGAAAATTGTCAATAGATATTACTCCTACCAATTGTCTGTCACTGTTGGTAACTAGAAAGCGCTGCCATTTTTGTCCACTTACTATCTGCTCGTCGGCAAATTCTCTGAGAGTTAGGTTATCGGCAACAATTGGACTATCGCTACTTACCGCATCACCAGCAGTTAAACCCGTAAACTGTTCTTGCACCCTTGCAACTTGGGCTGCATTACCAGCATTTCTCAATAAGAAGAAGCCAATTAACAAGTTCCAGAAGTTCGCAAAACTACCTGTTAACAATAATGGAAGCAAACCAGAAGCGATCGCAATCCAACCAAAGATTTGTCCAACTCGACTGGCGAAAACCACTCCTTTATTAGGATTACCTGTGATTTTCCAAACTATCGCCTTAAGTATATTCCCTCCATCTAAGGGCAAGCCAGGAATTAGGTTAAATGCGAAGAGCGCCAAGTTCACAGAAGCGAGCAGTCCCAAAATTGCTGAGAATACCCCAGATGCCGCAGTACCAAAACCAATTGCTGCAAATATACCAAACAACAATAGGCTGACTAAAGGACCTGCTATAGCTACCCAAAAAGCAGATGCTGGAGTGTTTGATTCTTTCTCTAAACTTGCCAATCCTCCAAATATAAACAGAGTGATGGATTTAACATCAATTCCTTGACGAATGGCAACAAAACTATGTCCCAGTTCGTGGGCAACAACAGAGCCAAAAACCATCAAAGCTGTCATTAAACCCAGTAGCAAAGCAGATCCATTCCCCAAATAAGGAAATGCATTCCCTAACCCGCTACCATAAGTCCAAGTCACTAAACCCAATACTAAAAACCAGGATGGATGAATATAGAAGGGAATCCCGAAGAGGTTGCCAACACGAATTGTGTTATTCATGGCGTTTACCTTTGTTATCTACATTAAGAGAATTGTTGTTAGTTCTCTCAATAAATCTATAGTAACGAAATATTAAGCAGTTTTAATCAAAGTACTGTAGTGGTGTCCGTCTGTAAAAGTACGGTTATGCGACTTGAGTATCAACTGAGTTTAATCCCTCCACCGTGTTTGGTGTCAAGTCCGGCTAATTGTTTATTATACAGAACGTATGCCATCACTCCTTATTCCTTACTCGGCGTTGCAAAATCGTAATATGAAATTATGATTTCACATTGCAGGAGACGTAACAGTGTTACGTCTCTACACAGGTTTTATGTTTTTGACAAAATGTATATATAAAATTCAGCAACTTTACTCAAACATTTGTAGAAGCATTGCCAATAGAAAAATTCCACGGTATTGGTAAAGTTACTGCCGCTAAAATGAAGGATTTGAATATTCGTACTGGAGCCGATTTAAAACAGCGATTCGCTTGAATTTCTAGTGCGGCAGTTTGGTAAAGCAGGCAATTATTATTATAAAATTGCTAGAGGACAAGACGATCGCGTTGTTGAACC
>JBCBQE010000819.1:0-3430 GCA_039820385.1 Cyanobacteria bacterium J06635_10 | reverse complement strand
CTCGTATTAAATAGGGGTGACCACCCAAAAAATGTATTAATTTTTTGATGTCCGAGTGATTCCAATTTAGACCGTGACGTTCGACCAAATCTTGAACTTGTAATTTATTTAATTCCGGAAGTTCAATGGGTAATCCGACATTGAAGGGTGATTGGTTAATATTAAGCGGAATATAAACTTCTTTAGAATGTACAATAACTAATCTTAACTTCTTCCAAACTGGCTCATTTTTTCCTTTTTCATGCCAAGAACGCAATAATCCAAAAAAGTCAGCAGCTATTTCTGGATGTTTAAAAACTTCATCAACTTCATCCAAACCCAGGGCTAAAGCACCAGATATTTGAGGCAATAAATATTTCTCAAAATACTTAGTACATTTATTTTTACTACCTAAAACTCCTTTCCAATAATCATTTAGTTTATCAGGTAAATTTAATTCTTCAGTAATACTAGAACAAAACCATTGCAAGAATTTATCTAGATTAGCAAGAAAATCTGCATCAGCATCTTGAAAATTTAAGTTAGCAGCTTGATAGTTTTTTCTCGTAGCATGATTTAGAATCCGCGTCATTAATGAAGATTTACCCATCTGTCGCGGTGCTTTGACTCGAATTAGAGAACCAGGTTTAAGGATTGTTTCATAACAATCACATTCAATCGGTGGACGTTCTATATAAAAAGCCGAATCCAAAGGAACTTGTCCTTCTGGATTTTCCAGAATAATTTGTTTGTTATTAGGGTTTATTTTAAGATTATTTCTTAACTTTAAAACAGGGGTTGAGAATTCCGGCATACCTGCAATGTGAATAGAGTTACGACCAAATTCAAAAGCATCATTGTAGCTTCTACCTGCACCCAAAGCATCGTAAAAGCCAACTGCAAACTTTATTGCAGCTTTATCCCCAATTTCTTGGTTCATCCCAACCACACAGCTAATATACTCAAATATCGCCTCTGCTTGCACTTTAGAATAGCAGGCATTAAGAACCACACACTCTACTTTGTTTTTGAAAAGATTGAATAACCCTGCCAGAGAATTAGCACTTACTAGTTGCGTCTTCCCAGACTTATTTTCCAATACCAAACCGCGATCGCCGTTTCCATGTCCTGAGAAATGCACTATTTCTGGTTCGTAATCTAACAAAGCACGTTGTAAATCCTCCGGACGCACTGCTAATTTAGAGATAATTTCAAACTGCTCCCGTTTCTTTGCACGTTCTAAGCCAGTTTGAATTTCTCGCACTTCTTCATCTAGCCGCAGTGAGGATGTATCTATAGGATTAGCAGACAAGATAAGGATTTTCTTCACAGCACGAATAACCTTTGTATTGATAATCAGAAATATTGCAATATATCTTGCACCTCAGCTACAAAAAATTCCGAATAATATATGTAAAATTATTGATGTATAATACAATTTTTTTACTCAGTAGTTAGTATTTTATTTTACTTAAAACCTTTTGTAATTCTTACAATAAGTTTAAGTTTCTGTATATTAGTTTCTAGTTTGTTCTGGAAAGTCACAGGTAAAGATTAAAAAATCCCCCACCGGGGGAAATGTTATTTAAAATAAGCACTACTGTACGGTGATTATGCGAACCAAAATACTCATTACTTCTCCCGGATTAGAAGTTGGTAATAATGGAGTCCAATCGCGTACATTTGCATAACCAAGTTGATGTAAAACCTGAATTGTAGCTATTACCGCTTCACGGGAGCCAATTAAAGTATGCTTGATTTTTTCTGGTTCCGGAGGTTGAGATATTATAGGCTGAGGATGAGGAATAACTTTTTGTTGATTGCTCGCATTATCCAGAAAATTTCGATGCTTTGATTTCATTATCGAGTTACCGCTATTACAATTTCATTCTTTACTCCCCGTGAGGGGTTTTACTAGCTGCAAGTATTCAGTTTCAAGGGAATTAATAGTCCTGAAATAAAGTCGAAACGAGCCGTCTGGGTAATACTTTATATCTTGTTCATTGAACAGAATTTCGTGTCTTTGCAACCATTGAGAAATTCTTTCATGATAATCAGCTAAGAATAATGCAGGAAAATAAATTCGTCCAGTTTTAACTCCAGTTTTTGGATGAGTAAATATTTGAAATTGAGGTTCGCTTAAAACTTCAGCCATTAGTATTACATCGCGAAAATACTTTGAATTATCTTGAAAGCTTGTGATAGATAAATTGAAGTTAATTATCACAAGCTTTAATTTCGACTAATTAGATAGTGACTCGGAATACTTCACGAAATTAGATATTTTCCATTTCAAACCATGAACTCTGTCAGCAATATTTGGTTTTGAAGATTTACCATCGCAAAGATAACAGTTGTCACATCTATTCCTATCATCTTCGGTGTTACGACAAAGTATTTCATTTTGAGTTAAAGAAGCATCAGGAGCAATAATTCTAAAGGTTCTCCAACCTCTATTTTGAGCAACACGAGCTTCTCCCAAGCTTTGTACTGAAGCCATTAAATATTGTTTCCACAAGTTATCACAAAATAACCAATTGTGGGTGTAACCTGTATGACTTCCTGATGCTAAAATAATCGGTTTCCATACATCAAATGGTACTGCTGTAGGGTCGCCATAGGAACCAATTCTAATAGGATAACGATAATACTTTAAAAGTTCTATTTCATTTTTGCTGAGTTTTGAGTAAGTACATGCTACATATTTTCGGTACATATTATTTATCGGAGCGAGATTGACATAGCAGCTTCCTGTTTTGCTCAATTTCAAACTACAAGAGCCACAAATACCTTCATCCAAACCATGCTTTGCAGCGAAAGTAGGAACGAATTCTTGTTGTAAAACCCAACTTTGTATCAACCTTCCGGTCTTACGATTGGCGCTAGGAGAAACGAAACCTGTTAATATCAGAAGTATAGGAGAACCGTCAATCAAAGATGCCCCTTCCCAAACGACGTAACTATTTTTCAACATAGCAATAGCGGAAAATAATTTTGAATTTTATGAAGCGAAAATTGTTTGAAGTGATGATGTATTTGAATAATTTTCGACAGCAAAAAGGGGAATAAAGTCGATTTTATTCCCCTTTAATTCTGGTTTTGATTTCAGTTTTAATTATCGGCTTTCATTTGAGGATTAACACTTGCATTTACCCTTTGGGCATATTCTCGTCTGCGCTGCCAAGATAATTCGTTTAGTACTACTAAATCTTCCTTAGTTTTACCAAATTTACGATTAGCAAATTCAAGTAATTATTCAGAAAGACTTTACTCAAAAGTCTACTATTCTATACGTTCTTTATGCGGACTTCTTGCTAAAAACAGTTTCCAAGATTTCAGCTGGGATGTGTTTAAAGAGCGCTTCGTATCGGATTTTGGAAAAGTTGAAGAAAAGCGCTATTCTCTAGAACAGCTACTTGAATTCGCATTCCGTAAATTTGGTAAAACTAAG